>JAEZBF010000093.1 GCA_023427545.1 Pseudomonadota bacterium | reverse complement strand
GTGCAGGGGGCGCTGCCGCTGGCCCTCTTCGGACCGGACAACTACGGCGCCCGCATCGGCATCATGGCCTCGGTGCGGCAGGTTCTCGCCTCGATCGCGCCGTTCGTCCTGGCGATGATGATCGAGGGGCTCGGGGTCCGGCCCGCGCTCTGGATCATCGGTGCCGTGGGGGTGTCAGGACTGTTGTGCCTGATACAGGTGGCGCGTGGCATCCGGCCCGTTCGGGCTTAGGGAAAGCCGGGCGCAGCCCAGGCCCGCTCAGGCAGGGATCGCCTCGCGCGCATCTTCGGTGATGAAGCTGAAGAGGACGCGGCGGACTTCGGCCTCGTCGCCACTCTGGAGCGCCGCCTCGAGGTCGCGAAGCGCCGCTTCGAGGTCGCCGAAGTGGTGCTCGCCGCTGGCGGCGCGCAGGATGCGCGGCTGGCGCGTGCGCCGCACCTGTGCGGGATCGTAGAACAGCTCTTCGGTGAGCTTTTCGCCGGGGCGTGATCCGACCTCAACGATGGCAATGTCGCCGCGCGGGTTTTCCTCGTTGCGGACCGAAAGCCCGGCGAGCCTGATCATGTTCTCGGCGAGATCGCGGATGCGGATCGGCTCGCCCATCTCGAGCAGGAAGATGTCGCCGCCTTCGCTGAGCGCGCCCGCCTGCACGATCAGCTCGGCGGCCTCGTGGATCGACATGAAGTACCGCGTCATGCGGTTGTCGGTCAGGGTCAGCGGACCGCCGGCGGCGATCTGCTCCTGGAACAGGGGCAGGACCGAGCCGTTGCTGCCCAGAACGTTGCCGAAGCGGACGGCGCAGAAGCGCTGGCCGGTGGTCGAGCGTTCGCCGGTCTGGCGCACGATGAACTCGGCCCAGCGCTTCGTCGCGCCCATCACGTTGGTGGGGTGCACGGCCTTGTCGGTCGAGATCAGTACGAAATTGGCGACGCCGCAGGCCAGCGCGGCCTCGGCAATGCAGCGGGTGCCCAGCACATTGTTGCGCACGCCCTCGAGCGGGTTGGCCTCGACCAGCGGCACGTGCTTGTGCGCGGCGGTATGGAAGACGACCTCTACGCCATGCTCGCGCAAGGTGCGGCGGACCAGGGCCGCGTCGGTCACCGAGCCGAGAACGGGGATGAGCGGCAACTCGGTGCGCTGGCTCAGCGTACGCTCGATCTGGTAGAGCGCGAACTCGTTGGCCTCGAACAGCACCAGCTTCTTGGGCGACCACTTGGCAATCAGGCGGCAGAGCTCGGAGCCGATCGAGCCTCCTGCCCCGGTCACCATGATCACCCGGCCGCCCAGCATCTGGCGCAGCAGCTCGGGATCCGCCGGCACCGAGGAACGGCCGAGCAGGTCGTCGATGTCGATCGCGCGCAGGTGGTTGACCAGGTATTTGCCCGAGGCAACGTCGGAGATGGCGGGCAAAGCCCTGATCTTGACGGGATAGCGCCTTAGCTCGGTGAAGATCGCCTGCCGCCGGACGGCGTCTATCGAGGGCATCGACAGGATGACCTCGCGCACGCCGAGGTTGGAGATCAGCCACTCGAGCCGCTCGACCGGGTAAACGCGGATGCCCAGTACATCGCGGCCATGCAGGCTGGGATCGTCGTCGAGGAAAGCGGCGACGTAGCGCGAGCCGTGCGCGCGCAGGGCCGTCGCCAGCTGCGTGCCGGCCCGGCCGGCGCCATAGATCACCACCTCGCCCGCCTTGAAGGACTGGCGGATCGGCGACCACAGGAAGTACTTCGCCGCAAATCGCGCGCCGCCGATCACGATGGTGCCGAAGAAGAAGTAGAAGATCGGCACCGAGCGCGGCACCACCGCGACCCGCCAGACCTCGGCCAGGAAGAGGACCCCGATCCACAGCAGTGTCGCAATCGTCATCGCCTGGAAGATCGTGAAGATCGCCCGCTCGGGCAGGTAGCGGATCACCGCACGGTAGAGGCCGAACCGCAGGAAGACCGGGAGTGCGATCAGCGGCGCCACGGCCATGAGGCCGATCTGCATGGTCGTCGGGCGGAATTCTGGGCCCAGGCGCAGCGAATAGCTCAGCCACATGACGAGCCAGAGCGCGATGGCATCGAAGCCGATCAGGACTGCGCGCTTCCAGGTGCGCGGCAAGTCGTTCACGAACCGCCTGATCGACTGCAGCCTACTCAATTGATCCAATGCTCGCTCGCAACGCGCCTAGATGGCACAACGGCAGCGGCCTGCCAATATCGCAACAACACCCTCGGGCAAGCCCCGGCGCCCGGCCTTTCCAATGCCCGGATCGTGTGGCATCAAGCCAGCTTGTGCGAATCCCGGGCTCAGGCCGCCCGGCCCAGGGCGACGAGGACGATATGACTGTGCGGCTGCACCGGGGCGATCTCCCGGACCTTTCCCGTTACGGCCGGGAGGTCGCGATCGACACCGAAACCATGGGACTCGACCCGCACCGGGACCGCCTCTGCGTCGTGCAGCTCTCGCCCGGCGACGGCAGCGCCGACGTCGTGCAGATCCCGCCGGACCTCCAGCACGCGCCCAACCTCGAGCGGCTGCTCACCGATCCCGGCGTCACCAAGATCTTCCATTACGCGCGGTTCGACGTCGCGGTACTCAAGCACCGGTTCGGCGTCGTTGCCGGGCCGCTCTACTGCACCAAGATCGCGAGCAAGCTGATCCGCACCTATACCGACCGGCACGGCCTCAAGGACCTTTGCCGGGAGCTGCTCAACATCGATCTCTCCAAGCAGCAGCAGAGCTCGGACTGGGGCGCCGAGAAGCTCTCCGAGGCGCAGCTCGAATACGCCGCGTCCGATGTGCTCTACCTCCACGATATCAAGCGTCACCTCGACCGCATGATGATGCGGGAGGGGCGCACGGCGCTCGCCGAAACCTGCTTCCGTTTCCTGCCCACGCGGGTCGAGCTCGACCTGCTTGGGTGGGACGAAACCGACATCTTCGCGCATAGCTGATGGCGGCCGCCGACACCCACATCGCCTCCGGACGCGCGGACGTCTACCGCGCGCTCAAGCGGCGCAACCGGGTGGTCCTGCTGCTCCGAATCCTCGTGCCGCTCGTCGGGCTCGCGGTCTTCGCCGTGCTCGGCGTGCAGCTCGTCATCTCGCAGATGACCAAGGATTTCACCATCGGCCACCTCAGCGTCGAGCGCGACCATCTCGTGGTCGAAGCTCCGAGCTACGCGGGCGCCATGAGCGATGGCAGCGTCTACAAAATCTTCGCCAGCAAGGCCGAGGCGAGCCTCGCTGCCGCCAACCTCATCGACCTCAATCAGGCCGAGGTGACGCTGACCCGGCCCGACGGCCTCTCCGGGACCGCCAAGGCGGCGGCAGCGCGGATCGACACCAACGCGCAGACGTTGACCGTCGAGGGCGTCACCAGCCTTGCCGACAGCACCGGCGGCGGCGGCATGGTGACGGGCCTCGAGATCGACTACCCCGGCCAGAAGATGCGGACAATGGGCGCGGTGGACGCAACCCTCTCGACCGGTGAAAGCCTTCAAGCGGCCTCGATGGAGTACGATGCGGCGAAAAAGCTTTGGCGTTTCGAGCGGGTGACCATCACTCTGCCCGGCACGCCCGGAGACGCCAGGCCGTGAGGATGCGGGCCGCCCTGGTGCTGGTGGCGCTGCTCGCCGCCCCGGTCGCGGCCGAGACGCCGATCAAGATCGCCGCCGACACCTTCACCGTCGATGAGGCCAACAAGGTCGCGACCTTCACCGGCCACGTGGTCGTCGACCGCGACAACATGCAGTTGAGCGCCGAGAAGGTGGTGGTGAACTATGGCGAGGGCGGCACCAGCGACATCAAGGACATCACCGCCAGTGGCGGGGTGAAGATCAAGACGAAAGACCAGTCCGCGACGGGGGAGCGGGCGGTTTTCAACCCCGCCACCCAAGTCATGACGATGACCGGCAACGTCAAGATCAGCAGCCCTATGGGTACGCTGACCGGGCCGCAGCTCGTCATCGACCTCAAGAACAACACGTCCGTCTTTTCCGGGGGAAGCAAGGGGCGCGTCACCGGGGTGTTCACCCCGCAATGAGCGAGACTGTGGCCCGCGGCCGCGTCGACCAGACGGGCTGGCTCGTGGCGCATGGCCTCGCCAAGAGCTTCGGCCGCCTGACGGTGGTGCGCAACGTCAGCCTCGCGCTGCGGCGCGGCGAAGCGGTCGGCCTGCTCGGGCCGAACGGGGCGGGCAAGACCACAGTTTTCACCATGATCATGGGGCTGGTGCGCCCCGACGCCGGACAGATCATGCTCGATGGGCTGCCGATCACCAACCTGCCAATGTTCCAGCGCGGGCGTCTCGGCATCGGCTACCTGCCCCAGGAGCCCTCGATCTTTCGCGGGCTCACGGTCGCGGGCAACATCCTCGCGATCCTCGAAGGGCACGTCCGGCCGCGCAAGGCGCGGATGGAGCGGCTCGATACGCTGCTCAACGAGTTCGGCATCGCGCACCTGCGCAACACCAATGCGCTCGCCCTCTCGGGCGGCGAGCGGCGCCGGGTCGAGATCGCGCGGGCGATGGCCGCGGACCCAAGCTTCATGCTGCTCGACGAACCCTTCGCCGGCGTCGACCCGATCGCGGTCGCCGAGGTCAAATCGCTGGTCCGCCAGCTCACCGCCCGCGGCATCGGCGTGCTGATCACCGATCACTCGGTGCGCGAGACGCTGAGCCTCGTCGATCGCGCCTACCTGATCCACGGCGGCGCGGTGATGATCCAGGGCAAGCCCGAGACCATCACCAACGACCCTGAGGCACGCCGCGTCTACCTCGGCGACACGTTCGACATGTAGCGCCTTCACTCGGCGTTAACCGCCGCGGCCGGCCCGCCGCAACTTCGCCCCACGTCCACGCATCTATGGAATACGACCACGAGGCACCCGAGATGACGGACTGGGTTGATTTCAGCCACTGGAGCGAATGCGAGCGCATGGCGCGGCCCGGCTACGTCTTCGAGATCGCCAATGCCGAAGACCAGCGGCTGCTGACCGAGTGCATGCCCGAGATCGAAACGCCGTGGGACTGGGTGTCGCCGCCCATGCGCTTCCGGCTGGTCAAGCTCGCTCCACCGGTCCATTCGACGCCGATCCCGAAGCCGGTGGGCTGAGCGTCCACAGCCGCGCAACCGCGACATACCCGCCAAGGCTTCACGGCGTCGGCGCGGCGTGCGAAGTTGCGCCGGACGTAAAGCAAGGCGAATTCCCGGCATGAAATCGACGATCGTTCCCGTGATCCTGGCAGGCGGGCAAGGGACCCGGCTGTGGC
>JAEZBF010000037.1 GCA_023427545.1 Pseudomonadota bacterium | reverse complement strand
AGGGATCCTCCACGAAAATCCGGTAGCCGCGGACGGCCGAGAGCGCGGGAATGGTCCCAAAGTCGAAGGTCTCGTGTGTCTTGTATACTTGACCCAAATACCATGCCGCCGGATGGGCAGTCCCCACAAACGTCGTGCTCCCCACCGAAGGCGTCGTGATGCGATCGCGGAGTTGAATCCGATACATGCCCCCCATCTGCACCATAGCCGGGAAACTGAACATCCCGATGCGCCGTCCGACGTCGACCTTGCCCGACTTCGACGCGGAGATGACCTTCTGGTTGGCTCCCGCCGTCGCCGTGGTCATCCGATAGTTGTTGATGTCCCGAAAATCGACCTCCTGGTTATCGTTGTCGAAGACCCGGATCGATGGCGTGCCCGAGTCATCGATATCGTTGAACTCGACCCGCACCGGCATCGCCAGGGCGGCATTGACGGCGCTGAACGTGTTTTCCGGCTGCAGCCAGGCTTCGGCGTTTCCGTACTGGAAGCTGGCGTTGACCTTCCAGCGACCGTCATCGAGCCGATAGTGCAGGTCGAGGTTGTTGCCGTCGACATTGCCGAACTGATTGGTGCCCGACATGGTCACCGAGGCCCGCCCGGTAGCCCCCCGCGTGAACGTGGGGCCATGAGCAAATGCCACGCCGCCGGCAACGGTCGGCGTGCCATTGGTGCCGGCATTGAAGGTGATATTGTTACGTCCGGTGCGGGCGGAAATGCTCTTGGTCCGCCGCACGCCAAACGTGAGCACCGAATGCTGCGATACCCGCCAGTCCGCCCGCAATCCGTAGAGGGCGCGTTCGCGGTATCGTTTTGAGCCCTGCAAGGCGACGGTCTGAAGATAGGGCTGGCTGAGGGAAGCGTTGGTCGCAGTCCCGGCCGCATTCCATGTACGCTGCGAGTAATCGAACTCCGTGTGTGAACTGCTCGTCATTGCGGTGAGAATGACACCGAAGTTTTTTCCGAACAGTTTGGTATAGTCGAAGTCGTAACCCGGAATGATTTTATAGGTGTTGTCGTCCCAATAGCTGTGAGGAGTGGGCTTGAGGTTCAGCGCGTTGAGGTTGCCCGTGAGATTCACGCCGAAGGTCAGCTCATCATTGCCGCGCTCGAACGCAGTCTTGCTGACCATGTTGATGGCGCCCGCCAGCGAGTCGGCCGGGGTCGACGGCGTCGGCACTTTGCTGAGCTCGATACGGGAGACCTGATTAATCGAAACCGGAATCATGTTGAACAGACGCCCGGTGCCGTGCGATCCGCTCGCGCTGCTCATGCCGTCGGTTTCCACCGAGGTCATCGCGGAACCGATGCCTCGGACCGATATGCCCAGGACCTCCGCCGCATCATACTCGGCTGATACCCCCGGAAGATACTTCAGGAACTCGCCTGCGCTCTGTCCCACAATGTCCCCCATCGAATCGGTCGCGACGACGTTCTTGATGTTGGGTGCGTAGCGTTGCTCGTTCACGGCCAGCGCTTCGGCATCCGCCTCGCGGTTCGCTCCGACCAAATACGGATCGAGCTTGATCGCTCCGCTCTCGGAGCCATAGCGCGCTCGATTGGTGAGTTCGATGTCCCGGCGGACGACGCCCCCGGGAGTCACGACGACCTGAATGGTTTCTGTATCCAGATCAGTATAGCTCGCTTCAATCGTCACCGGTCCGCTGGGGATCCCCGCCAGCGTATACGTGCCGGTGTTGTCCGTGAAGGCGGTCGCATCCGCCCCCTGGACCTTCACCCGGACATTACCGAGATACAGCCCACTGGCAGCATTTTTGACCCGTCCAGTGATGCTACCCGCCGACGCAGGTGCCGCGGACGCGGTAAGGTCCCCGGGACACAGCAGGTAGGCCGAAACGACGACGGCCCATAGACGAAGGTGTAAAACGGCGCGGCGTAGGCAACGCACGGAGCCGGACGGAGTAAGAGCAGCGCGGACACGCAGTGACGTAGTCATCGACGGAGTAGGTCCAAGGTGGGGGCGAAGCGGCGCGACGCCAGTGTAGACAAGCAACAGGTCCACCCTGCCCAGCTTGCTTAAACACAGTCAATATTTTTTATGTTTTAACGCCGGAACGCCCAAGCGAGGATTGGCGTCCTCTCGGACGACCGACGCTGATTCGCACCAGGGCTTAGCGCGGCGAATCTGCGCCGAGCGGACGCAACTCGATGCGGCGGAAAAATATCTCCGAGCTTTCAGCCTGAAACAACAACCGCCCCGCAGTCAGAGAACTCTCGATGCCCTCATTGACCTTCGTCCCGTTGATATAGAAGCGCAGTGTGCTGCCGTCCGATACCACTTCGGCGAGGTTCCACTGCCCCACGGGACGCTCCAGTTCTCGCCGGCCCCGATAGCCCAACTGGCTCGTCCACGCGGGATCCTTGTAGCGCCACTCGACCCGCCCGTTGGTTCCAGCTTCGAAGGTGGTCAGCTGGCCTGCCGGGTTCCACACTCGCTGTCCGGTGCGACCGGCACCCGACTCGCCGCCCGGCGAAGCAGTCGCTTGGAGACGGGGTAGAATCCTCTCCGTTGATCCACGCACGAAGCCCGGGAGCAGGAGCAACTCACCCGTGATTCCCTCGGCGATTTCATACTCGATGGAGCAGATCCACGGCGCCTTGAAGTCCTTCCGGTAATTGCCGTCTTCGCCCTGGCAGTGAAGCAGAATCCCGCTGTTACGCACTCTGTCCGCCCGGGGATGCCACGTCACCAACCCCCAACGATACTCGACGAGCAGATGATAGT
>JAEZBF010000027.1 GCA_023427545.1 Pseudomonadota bacterium | reverse complement strand
CGTCCTACATCGTCGCCGCAGCCATAGCCACGCCGCTAACTGGTTGGGTCAGCGACAGACTTGGCCAGAAACGCGTTTTCGTCATCTCCGTCATCGGCTTCACTGTCGCCTCGGCGCTCTGCGGCATCGCGACCAGCCTGCCCGAAATGGTAATCTTCCGCATCCTGCAGGGCATCTGCGGCGCCATGATCGCGCCGCTGGCGCAGACGGTGCTGCTCAACATCAATCCCAGGGAGCGCATCGGCCAGGCGATGGCCCTCTACGGCATGGGCATCATGGTCGCGCCGATCATCGGGCCGACCCTGGGGGGGTGGCTGACCGAGAGCTTCGACTGGCGCTGGGTGTTCCTCATCAATCTACCCGTCGGCATCCTCTGCGTTGTCATGCTGCTGATCTATATGCCGGAGACCAAGATCAACATCCGGCGCTTCGACTTCTTCGGCTTCGGCATGTTGGCGCTCGGAGTGGGCTCGCTTCAGCTCATGCTCGACCGTGGTGCCGATAACGGCTGGTTCGAGTCGCCGGAGACTTGGCTGGAGCTCGGGCTCGTCATCAGCGGTATCTGGGTCTTCGTCACCCACTCGCTCACGGCAGCACAGCCCTTCATCGACATCCGCATCTTCAAGGACCGCAACTTCGCTCTCGGCTCGATCTTCATGTTCGTGGTGGGCATCACCCTGTTCTCCGGGCTTGCGCTGCTGCCCCCGCTGCTGCAGAACCTGATGGGCTACCCGGTGATCCTGTCGTCCGTGATGATGGCGCCTCGGGGCGTCGCCACCATGGCTTCGATGATGATCGTCGGACGACTGACGGGAAAGGTCGATGCGCGGCTGATGATGCTCTTCGGCATCGGCATGATGTCGTTCTCGCTCTATGAGATGACCCACTTCAACCTTCAGATGGACTATTGGCCGGTGATCATCACCGGGTGCATCCAGGGCTTTGGCATGGGCTTCATCTTCGTGCCGCTGAGCACCATGGCCTTCGCCACCATCGCGCCGAACTTCCGCGCGGATGGGACCGCGATGTTCTCGCTGGTGCGCAACATGGGCCAGGGCGTCGGCATCTCGCTGGTAACGGCCGTGCTCTCGACGATGCTGCAGGTCAACCACGCAGAGCTGGCGGAGCGCCTGACTGCGACGTCGCCGAGCGTCATGACTCAGATGCCTGGCCTGCTGACAGGCACGCCCCAGGTCGTCGCTACGGTGAACGGCCTCGTGTCGCAGCAGGCGGCGATGCTGAGCTACCTGGACGACTTCTTTCTGATGATGTTGTTCAGCCTCGCCGCGGTGCCAATCATCTTGCTGCTTCGCGGTCCCAGGAAGCAGCCCGGCGGCACGCCTCAGACCGCCGATCACACGGCCGCTATGGCCGAATAGAATATCCGCGCCTCCGGCATGGCAGCGATGCTTCCGGGGCGCGGGTGGCTCACTTGAGCGAACCCGGCCCCGGGACTACTTCACTCCTTGAAGGGGCACTGCCATGACCTCGACTAGAACCAAGCATCGCGTGGTCATTGTCGGCGGCGGGTTCGGCGGACTGATGACCGCCGCCCACCTCAAGGGCGCCGACGTCGACATCACCCTGATCGATCGTCGCAACCATCACCTGTTCCAGCCCCTGCTCTACCAGGTGGCGACGACCGCGCTCAGCACGTCGGAGATCGCCTGGCCGATCCGGCACCTGATGCGCGGCCGCAAGGATGTGCGTACGCTTTTGGCGACAGTCACCGGCGTCGACACACGCACACGTATCGTGTTTCTCGACGACGGGGGCCAGGTCCCCTACGACACGCTGGTTCTGGCAACCGGGGCTCGCCATGCCTATTTCGGCCACGACGAGTGGGCGCCGTTCGCGCCCGGGCTGAAGACGCTTGAGGACGCAACGAGCATCCGGCGCAAGCTCCTGCTTGCTTTCGAGAAAGCTGAACGTGAGCCCGAACCCGTTACCCGTGCGGCACTGCTGACCTTCGTGATCGTCGGTGGTGGCCCAACCGGAGTGGAGCTCGCGGGGGCTATCGTCGAGTTGGCACGCGAAACACTGCGCGACGACTTCCGGGCCATCCATCCCGACGAGGCCAGGATAGTGTTGATCGAGGCCGGACCAAGGGTGCTGCCGAACTTCGAC
This sequence comes from Pseudomonadota bacterium, assembly GCA_023427545.1. GTDB lineage: Bacteria > Pseudomonadota > Alphaproteobacteria > Rhizobiales > Devosiaceae > JAEZBF01. The sequence goes on along the minus strand of JAEZBF010000027.1, from coordinate 18,502 downwards.
CCGACGCTGTCGGAATATGCGCAGAAGGCGCTCGAGAAGCTGGGCGTGACCGTCGAGCTCAACCAGCCCGTCTCGTCGGTGACGGCGGACGGCGTTGTCTTTGGCCGCCGGCGTCTTGCGGCAAGGACAGTACTATGGGCAGCGGGCGTCCAGGCCTCGCCGGCGGCTCAATGGCTGTCGGCGCCGGCCGATCGAGTTGGGCGTGTCCTGGTCGAGCCTGATCTCAGCGTGCCCGGTCATCCGGAGATTTTCGCGATCGGTGACACAGCGTCCATCAAGATGCCCGACGGCAAGCCCGTGCCGGGTGTCGGCGACGGCGCAAAGCAAGGCGGCAAGCACGTTGCGCGTGTGATCCGTGCCCGGCTGAACGGCGAGCGTGGGTCGCTACCCTTCGTCTACCGCCATGCCGGCGATCTGGCGACGATCGGGAAGCGCGCAGCGGTCATCGACTTCGGCTGGGTGAAGCTCACCGGGCGGTTTGCCTGGTGGGTATGGGGCCTTGCCCACATCTATTTCCTTATCGGCGTGCGCAACCGGATGGTGGTCGCGCTGAGCTGGCTCTGGATCTACCTCTCGGGCCAGCGCAGCGCCCGGCTCATTACGCAGGGCGACGAGCGGAAATGAAAAAGCCGGGGGCGAAAACGCACCCGGCTCCCAACAATTCGTTCTGACGCCGAAGATTAGGCGGCGGAGATGTTGTTGACCGCGGTCTTGCCGCTACGGCGATCTTCGGCGGTGTCGAAGGAGACCTTCTGACCTTCCGAGAGGCCACGGAGGCCTGCGCGCTCGAGCGCGGTGGCGTGGACGAAAACGTCCTTGCCGCCGTTGTCCGGCTGGATGAAGCCGTAGCCCTTCTGGTCGTTGTAGAATTTGACGGTGCCCGTCTGCATTTTTCAGTCCTTGTCAGTGTGGGCAAGGACCCTGTGTCCTGCCCGGCGTAGTCGCTATTTGGAGTCTTGATCGTGCGCCTTAGCGAGAGCGTCGGGCAGTACGGCGGTGCAGCCAAATCTCGATGCTCGGACACATAAGGGGGAATAGGGAATTTAGCAAGGCCGCGGGCTCACAAGAGTCTCTGCAGCAACGCTTCTATTATGGGTTGCTGGCCCACCAGGATGCGCCGAGCGGCGTCCCCCGGGCTGAACCAGGCGGCACGATCGACTTCGGGAAACTCCTGAGTTCTTCCCGAGCGCGGCGGCCAGTCCATGGAGAAGACGTTGCTGACCAGGGTTGCGGGATCGAAGTCGCCCTCGACGGCGTAGGCAAGAATCGTCTTTCCACTTTTCTGCTTGAACTGTCCGAGGTTGATAAGCGAGCCCTGCGGCACGTGGCCAGTCTCCTCCTCGAATTCGCGGCGGGCCGCAACTTCCGGGTCCTCGCCGGGCTCGACCAGCCCCTTCGGAATCGACCAGGCGCCCTCGTCCTTTTTCGCCCAGAATGGACCGCCGGGGTGAGCAAGCAGCAGCTCGATTCCGTCGCCCGTCCTACGGAACATCAGAATCCCGGCGCTTTGGACAGGCATCAGCGCTGCGACAGGATCATGTTCGGGGCGAGCAGGAAGGGCGCCAACGCACCGGCCAGATTGCTGAGCGGCAGGACTTCCGGTTTGAGTCGAATTCCGAGCACGTCCTCCATGAAGGCACGGCGAGCGGACACGCGCTCGGCCATGCTCGGGAACTTCTCCCTGAGCTCGGCACGACCGCGGTCATCGAGCAGGGCGATGCCATCTTCGATGTTGGCGGAATAGTACGGCGGGCCGACCGCCGGGATGATGTCGCACTGGATCGCCTGCCCGGAGACGAGCCGCTCTTTCGACCCGGGATACACCGGTGTGTTCATCCACTCGTCGAGATGGATGAGGTGACCGGGATTGAGCACGAGATTGAAGAAGCGGCCACCCAAATGGCGGCGCGCCAAGGCATCGATCTCACCCCCGCTCACGCCGATCCCGATTGTGCCGTACCACGCAGCGGCGCAGGCGAAGTAGGGCGCGGCGAGCCGCTCGACATAGTCGGCCGCGGCCTGCGGCAGTTCGCTGGCGTCACTGACCACCCAACCCACGCGTGAAGAGAGGCCACCCCAATAACCGACTGCGGTGGTCAGTGGGTCACCACGCTCGATGACCTTTCCCGACGGGCTCTCGAGGCCGGAGAGCCGCGCCCCGGTCGACAGCATCGTATGGCACGAGTGCGGGAGGGCACCGAGACCCATCGCCTGAACGGCCTGCAGCTCCGTCATGCCCGGGCGGAGATTGGCAAAAAGCGCTTTCAGCGCTTCGGACGCCATAACCGCGCCGAACTCGAACTGGGCGATCTGCTCGACCTCGCTGGTCGCGCGAAGCCCGGTCTCGCTATGCATCAGCATTGCATTCGCGTTGACCACGCGACCACCGCTGCCAACGATTTTGCGCAAAGTGTCGACGATGAAGGACGGCACTTCCAGCCATGTCTCCGGTTTCGCCGTCTCGTCGACCCCGAAGTACTTCCACCCCAGAACCCCGACGCGACTGCCTTCGCGGATACCGGCCGTGCGCAGCACCTCCTCCAGGGCAGGCGTCTGGGTACGGTCCTGCCCCATCAGGCCGAACGGAGGATAGAGTCGCGCCTGCACCTCAATCTCCGCCGCGCTCGCGCGCGCAAGGTTCTCGGGTCCAGCCAGCAACGTCGGCTGGTCACCGGGGACCTTGATCAGCAACGCTTCCTCGAAACGCGGATCGAAGCCGGTCAGCCAGGCGAGATTGGCGCTGTGCTCCCGGTCGGCATAGATGACCAAGGCGTCGAGCCCGGCGTTCTCGCGGGCCTTCCCCAGAGCGGCATAGCGGGCCAGGTAGGCCTCGCGGGGCAGCGCGGGGCGGTCCTTGGGCACACCGAAATCGGGGAGCTTGGCGTCGATCAGGCGAACAGCGGGCATTCTGATGGTCCGGCTAGAAGAGTTTCGATGCAAGTGTCAGGCTAGGCGCTGAGGGCGCAACACCGCGGGTACCGTGCGGTTGAGGGTCTATGAGTCAGTTGCTGCAATTGTTGGCATCGGCGTACCACTTGCGCAAATCAAGTCCGTCAGCTATTTGCAAATGACTTGCAAGAGCAATGAGCATGCGATGGACGCCAGGCTCGCCGAGAAGACCGGTTGGATTGCTCCCCGCGGCGACGCTTCCCTGGCCGACGTCCACCGGACCGTGCCAGTCCGGCCGGGCAGTGCGTGGCGACGAGCGGCCGCATTCGTCGGACCGGGCTATCTCGTTGCAGTTGGCTACATGGACCCCGGAAATTGGGCGACCTCCCTCGCCGGCGGCTCCCGCTTTGGCTACGCGCTGCTGGTCGTCGCGCTCGTCTCTAACATCATGGCAATTGTGCTGCAGTCGCTCTGCGCGCGGCTCGCTATCGCATCGGGACGCGATCTCGCCCAAGCATGCCGCGATGCCTTCCCACGCCCGGTAGCCTTCGTGCTGTGGCTGCTGGCAGAGGTCGCCATCATCGCGACGGATATTGCGGAGGTCATCGGCACTGCGATCGGGCTCAACCTGATCTTCGGGCTGCCGCTCGAGATTGGCGTGATCGTCACTGCGCTCGACGTTTTCCTGATCCTCTATCTGCAGAAGCTGGGCTTCCGTTGGGTCGAGGCCCTGATCATCGCGCTGCTGGGCGTGATCGCGGTCTGCTTCGCCGTTCAGATCGCACTGGCCAACCCGGACTGGGGCGGCGTGATCCGCGGCTTTGCGCCGACGACTGACATCGTCACCAACCCGGACATGCTCTATCTCGCCCTGGGCATCCTTGGCGCGACGGTGATGCCGCACAACCTCTACCTTCATTCGGGGATCGTGCAGACGCGCGCCTACGGCGAGACGATCGCCGAAAAGAAGGAGGCGCTGACCTTCGCCACGATTGATTCGACGGTGGCGCTGATGTTCGCGCTGCTGATCAACGCTTCGATCCTGATCCTTGCGGCAGCCACTTTCCACGCCAGCGGCCAAACGGACGTGGCGGAGCTCGGCGAAGCGCACAACCTGCTCGAGCCGCTGCTCGGGGTCGCCGTCGCCCCTACCCTGTTCGGCGTCGCGCTGCTCTGCTGCGGCATCAACTCGACAGTCACGGCGACACTTGCCGGTCAGATCGTGATGGAGGGCTTCCTTCGGATCAAGCTGGCGCCATGGCTACGACGGCTGGTCACCCGAGCGATCGCCATTATCCCCGCGGCCGCAGTCACGATCCTCTACGGCACGAGGGGTACGGCGGAGCTGTTGATCCTCACCCAGGTGGTGCTCAGCCTGCAGCTCTCGTTCGCAGTGTTTCCGCTAGTGATGTTCACGGCCGACCGCAACAAGATGGGCGAACTGGTCGCTCCCGCATGGCTGATCGCCTTTGCCGGCCTGATCGCGGTGATCATCGCCGGGCTGAACGTCAAGCTGCTCTATGACTTCGTCTCGGCGGGGGGCGCTTAGTCGTCGACTTCCGCATGGGGGTGCCGCGTGCCGTCGGCGAGCTCGCGATGCCACTTGCCGTCGGCATCCTGGAAAAGGATGTCGCCGGTCCGGCCGGGCTGTTCCTGCCGCGCGGCGGCGGCCCGGGCTGCGGCGAACGCATCGTCGTGGGTCGGATAGGTCTCGGAATAAACATCGCCCAGCTTGTAAGCCCAGCCGCCATCGTGCTCGACGATCCGATAGTGCACTTCCGCCATGCTTGCTGCTCCTCGTTTGCCCGGCCAAACGCTCGCGCTCGAACGATGGTTGCTCCAGTCTAGTCCACCACCGACAGCTCCTCCACCTGCTGCTTGTGCAGCTTGCGCTCGCGCAGCCAGATGTAGAGTCCCGAGCCGATGATGATCGGCGCACCAACGAAGATCCAGACATCGGGCGGCTGGTGAAATACGAGCCAGCTGACGGTCGTGATCGAAACAATCTGCATATAGGCGAACGGGGCGAGCACCGACGCGGGCGCCAAGCCATGCGCAGTCGTGCTCAGCTGGTGGCCAGAAAAGCCGAACACGCCGATCATGAAGAAGACGGTCCAGTCCAGCGGATTGGTGGGCCAGACCCAATGCGACAGCGCCAGCGGCGCAAAGCAGACCGTCGCTACCAAGCCCGAGTAGATTTGCTGAGTCGCGATCGAGTCGTAGGCCGAAAGCTTGCGGGTCAGAATGAAGTAGATCGAGGTGAAGATCGTCGCCGCGAGCGGCAGCAGGGCCGCCGGGTGGAAGGCCTCCGTGCCGGGCCGGACGATGATGAGAATACCCACAAGACCGACCAAGATGGCCGTCCAGCGCCGCCAGCCAACCCGTTCGCCCAGCAGCGGGATCGACAGCGCGGTTATCGCCAGCGGCATCGTGAAGGCGATGGAGCCCGTCACCGTCAGTGGCAGCATGGTCACCGCGGTGAGGTTGCATGCGGTTGACAGCATGAGGCAGGCGGCTCGGACAAGTTCCAGCCGGAGGTGGCCGGTCCGCAGCACCCGTCCACGGGTCGACGGCACATGGATCAGCCCGGCGATCGCTAGGTGGATAGCGTAGCGGAGAAAGACGATCTGAAGGACGGGAAGTCCGGCAAGCGCCAGCCACTTGGCCGATGAGTCGATGCCAGTGAACAGGCTGAAGGCAACAACGATGAGGCCGATCCCGAGGAGCCGGCGATCTCGTTTGGGCTTGTGGGGAGTAGACGTCATGCGCTCCGCGGCGCGGTCGAAGGCGCCGCGGAGCGCAACGTGGAGCCATCGCGGCTCTCAGTCAACGGACGGTGCTCAGGCGGCGGCGCGCCGATCAGAGCGACGACGGGTACCGGAGCGGCTTTGCATCATCGCCGTGTATACGTCCAGCGCGGTAGCGAGCAGCACGAAAGCCATCGCCCCCGAAGCGGCCGGGCGGTGCGGGTTCGTGCGCCTCAGGGTCGGTGCGAGCGTTGCGATGTCCAGCAGGTCGCCGGCAACACGGCCCCAGACCATCTTGTTGGGGTCGCGAGACATCAGGATCATCGCGCCGGCCGCAATCTCGCGCAGGCCATAGCTCTGGAAGATCGACTTCGGCGCGGTCGCACCAATGCTGCGCTTGATCTGGCGGGGCGCGAGAATTTCACCGAGCCCAAGCACGAGTGAGAACCAGCCGAGCCCATAGGCGAGGCTGCGGGCAGGGTCCGACGGATTGCTGGATCGGGTGGCAACTGAGTTCGGCATGAGGGGCTCCACAACTCTGGTTTGTCACTCCAGAACGCAGACGCTCCTCAGCCGTTGCCTACCGTTGGCGCCTCACGCGAGCCAGGTCTTGTAGTCCGACACGAGGAGGTGCAGCGGCTCGACATCTTCCTCGATGCCGGAGAAGCGGGCGATCCGCGGGTCCTCGAACACGTTGTCCGTGTTGTCGTCGTTGACGGTCGAGACCTCCCCGATGAACACGTCCCCGCCCTCACCCCAGAAGGCGTGCCAGTGCTCGTTGGGCATGAGAGTAACGCTTTCGCCGGGCGCGAGCCGGAGCTTGTGGCCTGGCTCGAGGTCGCGGCGAATGCCGTCGGTGTAGACCACCGTACCTTTGGAGCGGTCGCACCTTCCGCCCGTATCGCCATAGAGCTCGATGACGAGCGTGCCGCCGCCGCGGTTGATGATGTCCTCGGCCTTCAGATTGTGCCGGTGCATCGGCGAGTACTGGTTCTCCCGGCTGATCATCGCCTTCTCGGCATACAGCATTCCCCTGCCCCTGCTGAGGTCGCGATTGTCGCCGTTGCGGACGGTGAAGAGAAAGAGCCCGGTCTTTTCGAACTCCCCCAGCCCGTAGTCCGAAATGTCCCAGCCGCAGTTTCGGTCGATGATCATCTGCGCCTCGGCCTTGCGCGCCCTGAACTCGTCGGGAGACCAGTAGGCGAACGGCGGCAGGACATAACCGAAGGAGCCGATGAACTCATCGGCCTCCTGCATGATCTCGTTGATGCGGCTGCGCTTGATTGATGCGTTCGCCATCTCGATCCCCTCAGACAAATGTCTCGCGAAGGTGGCGCACCTTGAGGCCGGAGGCCAGCGCCTTCTGGTTCACTTTGACCGCTCCCCGCGGCGTGAATGTCAGCCTCGTCTCACGACCGGGCACCAACGTGACTGCGTTGTCGGAGAAATAGCCCGATATGGCTGCAGTGGCGGTGACGAACAGCGCAGGAGCGTCGGACGAGAGGGTCAGGACCGGCTTGCCGCCTTCCGACGACAAGGCGATGCGCACCTGCGCGGCGGGCAGATCGTAGTGCTTATAGGCCTTGGGGAAGAAATCGTTCTCCCCTAGCAGGTTGCCCTCCTTGTCCCGCCAGGAGATGAACAGGAACTCGTTGTCGCCGAGCCCGGCCAGCGGGATGCGCTTGAGCACCTCGGCCCTGTCGGCGGAGAGGTTCGCTTTGCCGGCCAAGATCTCGCGTACAGCGCCGCTCATTTCCACCGCCAGCACCTCGTAAGTGATCGATGCCCGCCCGGCCGTGTCGTTGATGCCCTTGAGCAGAATCTCACCGCTGTCCTTCTCGGGGAACGCGACTACATTGACCGGGTAGAAGAAGCGGCGGGCCATGTAGTGCAGGAGCTTCCATTGCCCGCCGTAGTCGAGGCTCGCCCAGCTCGCGACGGGGTAGATGTCGTTGATCTGCCAGTAGAGCGTGCCCATGCAGCGTGGCTTCGTCGACCGCCAGTATTCGATCGCCGTCTTGATCGCGAGGCCTTGCTGGACCTGGCTGAGGAAGACCATCTGCTCGAAGTCGCGGGGGAAGCGGAAATAGCGCGCCATGGTTTCGAGGATGCGCGCGTTGCCCCCCGGATTGCGCTGGTGCGCCTCCATCACAGGAGAGGACGGGTTGCGATCCTCGGGGTCGGTGAAGGTCTCGATGATGTTGGTCGAGGTGAAGCTCTGGAAGCCGAACTCCGAGGCGAAGCGTGGGTTTACGGTTCGATAGGCTTCGAAGGGTTTTGCCGCGTGCCAGACGTCCCAGTAGTGCGTGTCGCCGCGCGTATCGGAGTGCCAGCCGTCGGCGAAGTCGAGGTAGCCCAGCGAGGGGGATGACGGCCAGAACCGCCGCGCGGGGTCTTCGTCCTCGACGATCCGCTGCAGCATCGAGTTCAGGCGATCGTAGTTGGCGACGTAGCGTTCGGGATTCGCCTTGGTCTCGGGATACCAGCTCAGGGAACCGATCACCTCGTTGTCGCCGCACCAGATTGCAATGCAGGAGTGATGGCTGAGGCGGCGCACCTGCTGGGTGATCTCCACCGCGACATCGTCGAGGAACTCGCGGTTGGAGGGATAGCTCATGCAGGAGAACATGAAGTCCTGCCAGACCATGATCCCGAGTTCGTCGCAGATCTCGTAGAAGTAGTCCGGCTCGTACTGTCCGCCGCCCCAGACCCGCATTATGTTCATGTTGACCGCCTTGGCGCTCTCGAGCAGGTCGCGCACGGCCGCCGGGGTGATGCGCGAGGGAATGGCGTCGGCAGGGATCCAGTTGGCGCCCATTGCAGTGATGTCGCGCCCGTTGACCCGGAGCTTGAACGAGTGGTCGATTTCGTCCTTCTCGACAATCCATTCCAGCTTCCGCAGTCCGATCCGCCGCCTGGTCACTTCGCCATCGAGCGTAGTCACCAGATCGTAGAGGGGCTGCTCGCCCTGCCCGTTCGGCCACCACAGGCGAGGGTTCTTGATGATGAGCGTATGGACGACGACGTTCTCGCCTGCTCGAACCGCAACACTGCCGCCAACCCTCTGGCCGTCGATCTCGTGGGTGAGCTCGACGACGCCATCGCCGAAGGCGAAAATCCGTGCGGTAATCGTGAGCTCGACCAACCTGCGGCCATAGGCCTGGTCGACCTGCACGCTCTCATGGCGCGCGAGGCGCGATCGCCGGAGCGCCATCCTCCCGTAGATGCCCGTCGGCATCAGGCAGATGCCCCAGTCCCAACCCGCATGGCAGGCGGGCTTTCGAACGAAGTTCAGCTGCACGCCTTCCAACCCATTGCTGAGGTAGTTCAGCGTGAACGGAATGGGAAACGGGTGTGCGGCGGCGCGGGCGTTGGCCACGTCGCGTGTAACGGCGAACTCGAACCGCAGAGCGTTGGTACCCGCCAGCACCTTGCCGGTGACATCGAGGTCGTAGCGGATGAAGGTGTTCTGCGTGCGCGCGATCTCCTCGCCGTTGAGGTAGATCGTGGCGATGCAATCCACCTCGCTCAGTGTGAGCGTCAGGTAACCGTCGATGTCGGCGGCGCTCGCCTCGAAGGTGCCCTCGATCGTCCACGGCGTGCGGTTAACCCACATCACCATAACTTCGTTGTCGCGGAAGTAGGGGTCGGGGACTTCTCCCGCGGCGAGCAGGGCCGAGTGCACATCGCCCGGGAGCGAGATGGGCACGTTGATCGGCTTCTCGGGCGAGGTGAGGGTGAAAATGCCCGAAAGGTCGAGCTCACCATACGGCATGAGCGCGCCGGTTATCGAGGCCATGAGTGTCTCCGGGAGATCGGTCGGAGCTTTGTAACCCGGCCCTCCCCCGCTCGCTAGGTCAACTACCCGCGCAGTAGCGACCCTGGGACCTCCGCATTGGCCTATCCGCCGGCTACTCGGCTGCCGCCGCGCCGCCGACTTCCGCGCCATGCGCTGCCACGCCGACCTTTTCCTCGTCCGCATCGGCGTCGATGAAGCCGCCGGACTGACGGTGCCACAGCTTGGCGTAGGTGCCGTTGAGCGCGATGAGCTCGGCGTGACTGCCCTGCTCCACCACCCTGCCCTGATCGAGGACGATCAACCGATCCATCATGGCGATGGTCGAAAGACGGTGCGCGATCGCGATGACCGTCTTGTTGCGCATGAGCAGCTGGAGCTGACCCTGGATCGCCGCCTCGACCTCGGAGTCCAGCGCCGAAGTCGCTTCGTCAAGCACGAGAATCGGGGCGTTCTTGAGCAGCACGCGGGCGATCGCAATGCGTTGCCGTTGACCACCCGAGAGCTTGACGCCCCGCTCGCCGACATGGGCGTCCAAGCCGCGCCGGCCTTTCATATCGACCAGCGTATCGATGAAGCCGTCCGCCTCCGCCAGCCTTGCAGCGTGCAGGATCTCGGCATCGGTTGCATCGGGCCGGCCGTAGGCGATGTTCTCGCGCACCGAGCGGTGCAGCAGCGACGTATCCTGCGTCACCACGCCGACGTTGGCGCGCAGCGAGTCCTGCGTCACGGTGGCAATGTCCGTGCCGTCGATGGTGATGACACCGCTCTCCCTGTCATAGAAGCGCAGCAACAGGTTGACGATGGTCGACTTGCCCGCGCCCGAACGACCGACCAGGCCGATCTTTTCGCCCGGCGCGATCTGAAGGTTCAGAGCCTCGATGATCCCGCCCTTCTTGCCGTAGTGGAAGCTAACGTTCTCGAAGCGGATGTCGCCCTTTACCGTTCCGATCGGCTTGGCGGTCGGCAGGTCGGCGACGACCCGCGGCAGTGAGATCGAGCTGATGCCGTCGCGCACCGTGCCGATGTTCTCGAACAGTGCCGACATCTCCCACATGACCCATTGGCTCATGCCCTGGAAGCGCAGCACCAGCGCCGCAGCGACGGCAATCGCGCCAGGCGTGATCCCGCCCCCGAGCCACAGCCAGATACCGATACCGCCCACCGCCGCGAGCAGCAGACAGTTGAACGTGGTGATGGTGGCGTGGAGGATCGTCACCATCCGCATCTGCTTGTGAACGGTCTGGAGAAACTCATCCATCGCCTCGTGGGCGTAGCTTTCCTCGCGGCTGGAGTGGGAGAAGAGCTTTACCGTCGCAATGTTGGTGTAGCTGTCGACGATCCGGCCCGTCATCGACGAGCGGGCGTCGGCCTGCGCCTGCGAAATCCTGCCCAGGCGCGGAATGTAGTGGCGGAGCAGTGCCGCGTAGGCGACCAGCCACACGAGGAACGGGATCGCCAGGCGCCAGTCGCTTATCGCGGCCAGCAGCACCGCGCCGGCGAAGTAGAAGCCGACATAGACGACCATGTCGAGCAGCTTCATTACCACTTCGCGGACGGCGAGCGCGGTCTGCATCAGCTTGGCGGCGATGCGGCCGGCGAACTCGTCCTGGAAGTAGCTCATCGACTGGCGGATGAGGTAGCGATGCGCCATCCAGCGGATGCGATGCGGGAAGTTGCCCAGCAGCCCCTGGTGCATGTTGAGCGAGCCCAGCAGGCCCGTCACCGGCACGACGACGATCAGGAACACCGCCATCAGAGCGAGCTTGCTGCCTTCGGTCTGCATGAAGGTCGCCGGATCGGCATTGCTCAGCCAGTCGACGATGCTGCCGATGAAGCTGAAGAGGACGATATCGAAGCTTGCGATCGCCGCAGCGAGAACGGCCATCAGCGCCAGCCACTTCTTGGCGCCGTAGCTGTAGTGCAGGCAGAACGCGAACAGCCCCTTGGGAGGCTCGGCGGGGTCGGCCTGCGGATAGGGATCGAGACGGTTCTCGAACCAGCGGAACAGGTTCGTCAACATCGGTCCAACTCCAACCACCAGCAGCGACAGCGACCGTGCCCGCGATCGAGCGGGTCCGGCTGGAGGGACACTTACCCTCCGGGCAATTTTGGATTACGCACCGAATGGCCGCGGCGATGGCCCGGTGCGCGCAGGCAACGCAATCGCCCGCCTTCCCATTGCTGCCGGAATCGGCGGGAAAATGGCGGGCTCGGTTGTTAGCCCAGCCGCTCAGAATACATCAAGGGGTAACGTTGGCTGTAGCAGGCAGGCAACAAGCCAACGCGTGAACGGGGCAGCGAGAGCATGCGCACTGAGAACGAGACCATCATCTACCTCAAGGATTATGCGCCGAGCCCGTACCGCATCGTGCAGGTCGAGCTCGATGTCGACATTGCGCCCGAGGTCTGCGGGGTACGTACCCTGCTCACCATCGAGCCCGCGCCGGGCACTGAACCCGGCACGCCGCTGATCCTCGATGGCGAAGAGCTGACGCTCCGCTCGATCGCCATCGATGGCGTTCCGGTGATGCAGAGCGACTTCGTCGCCACGCCCACCGCCCTCACCCTCGCCGCTCCGCCGCCGCGCCGTTTCGTGCTCGAGACCGAAGTCTCGCTCAGGCCGGAAAAGAACGTCCGGCTCATGGGCCTCTACCGCTCCAACGGCGTCTGGTGCACGCAGTGCGAGCCCGAGGGCTTCCGCCGCATCACCTACTACCTCGACCGCCCCGACGTGCTCGCCCCGTTCAAGGTGACGATGACCGCCGACCGCACCATCGCGCCGGTGCTCCTCGCCAACGGCAACCCGGCAGGTGTTGGCGAAACCGGAGATGGACGCCACTTCGCCGTCTGGGAGGATCCCCACCCCAAGCCGGCCTACCTCTTTGCCATGGTGGCGGGCGATCTCGGCGTCATCCGCGACACGTTCACCACAGCGTCGGGCCGTCACGTCGACCTCGCGATCTACTGCGAGCACGGCAAGGAAGAGCGCTGCCTCTACGCCATGGACTCGCTCAAGCGCGCGATGGCCTGGGACGAGCGGCGCTTCGGCCGTGAGTACGACCTCGACGTGTTCAACATCGTTGCCGTGTCCGACTTCAACTTCGGCGCGATGGAGAACAAGGGCCTCAACATCTTCAACGACCGGCTGGTGTTCGCCCGGCCGGAATCGGCTACCGACAGCGACTACGCCTCGATCGAGAGCGTCATAGCGCACGAGTACTTCCACAATTGGACCGGCAACAGAATCACTTGCCGGGACTGGTTCCAGCTCTGCCTCAAGGAAGGGCTGACGGTTTACCGCGACCAGGAGTTCTCGATGGACGAGCGCTCGCGGTCGGTGAACCGCATCGAGGACGTCCGGGCGCTCCGTGCGATCCAGTTCCCCGAGGACGCAGGTCCCCTCGCCCATCCGCCGCGGCCGGACCAGTATCGCGAGATCAACAACTTCTACACGGCGACGGTCTACGAGAAGGGCGCCGAGATCGTTCGCATGCTGGCGACCCTCCTGGGCGAGGACGGTTTCCGCAAGGGGATGGACCTCTACTTCGAGCGCCACGACGGTGACGCCACGACGATCGAGGCTTTCCTCAAGGTCTTCGAGGATGCGAACGGCGTCGATCTAAGCCAGTTCGGCAAGTGGTACGTACAGGCGGGCACGCCCACGATCACAGTGTCCGACAGCTACGACGAAGCGAGTCGCACGTACCGGCTGAAGCTTAGCCAGAACGTCGATCCAACCCCGAACCAGCCGATCAAGGAGCCGCTGGTCGTGCCTGTGAGGTTCGGGCTAGTCGGGCCCAACGGCAGCCCCGCCTCCTGGGAGACAGTCAGTGGCGGAGAAGTGCGCGGCGATCTGATCGTGCTCGACGGCGCGTCCACGGAGCTGACGTTCACCGCCGTTGCCAACCGCCCAGTACCCTCGCTCTTCCGCGGCTTCTCAGCGCCCGTGAACGTGGTCTCCAGCCTCAGCGAGGCTGACCAGCTCTTCCTCGCGCGACACGACTCGGACCCGTTCATCCGCTGGCAGTCGCTGCAGGACGTGTCGATGCGCCTGATGGTCGATGCCGCGCGCGGCACCCCCTGGAGCGACGCCGCCGTCCACGCACTTGCCGCTGCGCTCGAGGACACCGCGGCCTCGAAGTCGCTGGACAAGGCGTTCAAGGCGCACGCGCTGACGCTGCCGTCCGAGGCAGATGTCGCCCGGACGATCGCGCGCGATGTCGATCCCGACCGGGTGCACGCGGCCCGCGACGGGCTGGTCGCGGCGCTGGTACGGCGTCTCGAGTCCGTTCTCGAAGAGACCTACCATGCCAATGCGCAAGCCGCGGACTATGAGCCGGATGCTGCCCAGTCGGGTCAGCGCGCGCTGCGCAACACCGCCCTGGCACTGCTCGTGCGAGGCGGAGCTCCGAGGGGATCGCGCCTCGCCGCGCAGCAGTACGCCGCCGCAACCAACATGACCGACCGGCTGGCGGCACTTTCGGCGGCTGTCAGCAGTTGGACGGCCGAGGCTCCCGCCCTGCTCGGCGATTTCCGCACGATGTACGCAGCCGCCGATCCGCTGGTGTTCGACAAGTGGCTCGCGCTCAACGCCACCCCGCCGCACGACGCAACGCTCGACCGCGTAAAGGCCGTGCTGGCCGACCCGACGTTCCCCGCGAACAACCCCAACCGGCTCCGCGCCCTGGTCGCGACCTTCGGCATGTCCAACATGGTCCAGTTCGCCCGTCCTGACGGCGCGGGCTTCCGATTCGTTGCCGAGTTTGTTGCCGACATCGACAAGCGCAACCCGCAGGTCGCTGCGCGCGTGCTCACGGCTTTCCGGACGTGGAAAATGCTTGAGCCGAACCGTCGCGAACTAGCACGAGACGCGCTGGTCTGGCTCAGCGAGACGGGCGGGCTCAGCCGCAATACCGCCGACATTCTGACACGGACGCTGGAAGGTTAACCGAACCTTACCTCGGAGAAGAATTTTTCTGTCGAGGTAAGTGATTCAGCCGACTCGCGAAATCGCCTCCGACGGTTTGGCGGGCGTTTTCCGGGGCTGGACAGAGAGTCCGCCACGATTCAGATTTGTCCGCGGCGGGGCAATTCGGGCGGCTCACCCAATAGAGATTCGGGAATGGGTCATGCGGCGGAGCAATCCGCCGCACCGGTGAAGGATTCGGCATGACGGCGGCGGGACATAAACTAACTGCGTTTCTCACCCTACCGGGCAGGCTGGGCAGGATCATCGCAGAGGCCTCGCCCGTCAGCATTGCCATTGCACTCACCTCCCTCACCGCCGCCGGACTGTTCATCGCGGTGGATGTCGTACGCAGCGTTTCGGAAAGCAGTGCGCACCGGCACTTGCTGGCGCAGATCCAGCCGGCAGGTCTGCGGCCGTTGTCCGAAACCTTCGTTGCCAGTGCGTCGGCGATGACCATCGCACCTGAAATCGCCACCGCCGGGGCTGCGGTGATCGAGGACACCAGCGCTGTCGTGGGCGGAATCGTGCAGCGGGGGCTTGGCGCCTTTGGCGCCGCCGCAGCGGCTTCGGCGATCGGCTTCCGGCGCCGCAAGGTTCAGGCCCCCAGGCCGCAGAGTCAGCCCCTCGTTCCCGACAATGTACTTGCCGCGATGCCTGGCGCGGTCGCCTGGTGGAACGCAGAGGGCACCCTTATCCGCTGCAATCCGCAGTTCGAGGACATGTTGCTGGACGGCACGGCCGGTGAGGACGTCGATTACACCCTCGTGTTGCGCCGGATGATGCAGATCGGCACGGTCGAGATGCTGGCCAGCGACGACAACAGCCGGCGGTTCGAGATTCACCAGCTGCACGGCGCGTGGCTGCTGGTTGAGGAACGCGCCATCGCCGGCGGCGGCTTTCTCACGATGATTACCGACGTTTCCGAGCGCCGAAAGAACGACCTGCTGCTCGCCTCGGTGCAGGAAGAGCAGCGCCAGCTCGCTCGTCGCTACCATGAGGAAAAGCTCAGGGCGGAGGCTGCAAGCCATGCCAAAACCGCCTTCCTCGCCCATCTCTCCCATGACATCCGCACGCCGCTCAACCACATCATCGGGTTCGCCGACCTGATCCGGCACCAGACCTACGGGCCGATGGGGGACGCGCGCTACCTCACCTACATCGACACCATCAAGGGCTCGGGCGAAAAGCTGCTCGCCTTCTTTGCCTCGATCCTCGATTTCGCCGAGCTCGAGAGCGGCAAGCGCGAACTGCAGGAAGACGCCATCGACGTCGATGAGCTGCTGAACGCCGCGGCCAGGCGCTTCAAGGCCCAGGCAAGCCGCGCTGGTATCGCGCTCACCGTGGGGGTGCCTACGGGCGCCGCGGTGCTCGGCGATCGGTTCTGCATCGAGCGCATGCTCGGGAATGTGCTGGAGAATGCCCTCCGGTTCACGCCCTCAGGCGGCCGGGTGAGCCTCGCGGCCTATGCCGCGAGCGACGGAGTGCTCCTCGAGATCGCTGACACCGGCGTCGGCATGACCGGCGAGCGCCTGTCAGCCTTGTCTCAGCCATTCGCGCTTGGCGATGCGACGGTTGCTCCCGAGCACGGCGGCTACGGCCTGGGGCTGCCGATCGCCCGCGCCATCGCCGAGCAGAGCGGTGGCCGGCTCGCCATCGACAGCCGCCCCGGCCTCGGCACCACTGTGGCCATCACGCTGCCGGTGCTGGCTGCTTCGCAGCAGCAGGCCGCCTAGAGCTCTCGAGCGCGCGCGTACCACGCGTTCGTTGCGGCAGAGACCTCCGCCAGCATCACTGTGATGTCGTCGCGCAGTCGCGAAAAGCTCGGGTAGTGGGTCACCGCCGCGAGCAGGTCGCGGAAAGCATCGGTCCAATCCTCTTCCTTCAGCGGATTTGTCAGTGCGGCGCTCATTGCCTGCAGCACCGCAGAGAACAGGCCGTGGATTTCCACCAGCCGTTCGGCCTCGGGCAGCAGGCCCACCTCTCCCATCCGGGCCATTACCTCGATCGTCGTCGCCTGAGGCAGCTTCAGCTTGTCCCGCGCAACGAGCTGCGCCGACTGCGCAATGAACTCGAGGTCGACCAGACCACCGGTCGCCAGCTTGAGGTCGAGTGGATGCCGAGGCGGCCGCTCACGCGCCATCAGCGCGCGCATCGACACCACGTCATCAAGCACCTTGGGCCGGTCGCGAGGCGCCGAGAGGACATCCCCGATTGCGGCCGCGATCTCTTCCCCGAGCCCCGCCTCCTCGACGACTACCCGGGCGCGGCTGAGGGCAAGGTGCTCCCACGTCCACGCCTGCTCTCGCTGGTAGCCGATGAACCCAGGCAGGCTGGTGGCCAGCGGACCGGCATTGCCCGACGGCCGCAGGCGCATGTCCGCGTGATAGAGCACGCCCTCGGTGGTCGGGGCCGTGACGGCGGTAACTAGCCGCTGCGTGAGCCGCGTGAAGTAGTGGCTCGCCGCCAGCGGCCGCGGTCCGTCCGATGACTCAACACCGGCAGGCACGTCATAGAGCAGGATGAAATCCAGGTCGGAGGTGGCGGTCATCTCCCGGCTCGCCATCTTGCCGAAGGCCAGCAGCGCCGACCTTGCGCCGGGAACACGACCGTGCCGCTCCTCGAATGCACGGCGGACCGCGGCGAAGAGGCGGGCCAGCAGCGTCTCCGCCAACGCGGTGAACTGCTCGCCTGCCCGCGTTGCGGTGATGGTGCCCGACAACAGGCCGGCGGCGATCAGGAACATCTGCTCGCGGCCGATTATCCGGGAGCGATCGATCACCTCCTCGTAGCTACGGGCTTCGCCGATGAAAGTCGCAACCTTGCCGACCAGCACCGCCGGGCGGCTGACCTCGTCGGCAAAGGCGGGATCGATCAGCCCATCCATCACGTGAGCCCGATGAATGACGCTTTCGGCCATTCGAGGGGCGGAGGCGAGCAGCGACACCAGCAGCGTGCGCAGCCGTTCATGCGTGCGCAGCAAAGAGAACAGTTGCACCCCCGAGGGCAGGCGCGAGAGGAAGTTGTCGAACTTCGCGAGGGCGGCATCGGCGTTGCCGCCTTCACCGATGGTCTTGAGCAGCGCCGGCAGCAACTCTGTGAGGTGGGCCCGCGCACTTGCCGTGCGGGTCGCGAGGTAGCCCCCGTAGTGCCACTTGCGGACGATCGCCGAAGCCTTGGCGGGCTCGGCGAACCCGAGCCGCGACAGCGTTTCCAGCGTAGCGGGATCGTCGTCGCTGCCGGTGAAGACGAGGTCGCCCTCCCCTGCGGACAGACTCTCGCCCTCAGTGAATAGCCGCGCGTAATGCTTGCCGACCGTGCGCAGCACCTCAAGGTAGCGCGAGCCGAATGCAGAGGGGTCGTCGTAGCCCATCAGGGACGCCAGCGCCGCCACTCCTTCGGCGCCCTCGGGCAGCACGTGGGTCTGCTCGTCCCGCCGCATCTGCAGCCGGTTCTCGACAGCGCGCAGAAACCAGTAGGCATCGGTGCGCTCGGTCGCGGCGTCGGCCCCGAGCCACCCCGCCGCGGCAAGTGCCGCCAGCGCCTGCGCGGTAGGCCGGACGCGCAGCGCCGGATCGCGGCCGCCGGCAATCAGCTGCTGGGTCTGCGTGAAGAACTCGATCTCGCGGATGCCGCCTTGGCCCAGCTTGACGTTATGGCCCTCGACCCGCGCCGCCCCGACGTTCTTGACGATATTGATCTGGCGCTTCATCGCCTGGATATCGGCGATGGTCGCGAAGTCCAGATGCCGCCGCCACACGTACGGCGCGAGCTCGCGCAGGAAGGCCTCTCCCGCTTCCTTGTCCCCAGCGGCCGGTCGTGCCTTGATCCAGGCGGCGCGCTCCCAGTTCTGGCCGCGGCTCTCGTAGTAGGTCAGTGCCGCATCGGTCGACAGCGCGACCGGCGTCGACCCCGGATCGGGCCGCAGGCGCAGGTCGGTGCGGAAGACGTAGCCATCGGCGGTGCGATCCTGCATTAGGGCGGCGAGGCGCTGGACGATCCGCGTGTAGACCTTGCCCGGATCGGCAGCGGGCGTGATCGCTACTGCCGACGGGTCGAAGAACGCGACGATGTCGATGTCGCTGGAGTAGTTGAGCTCCC
>JAEZBF010000002.1 GCA_023427545.1 Pseudomonadota bacterium | reverse complement strand
GCGGTGAGCCGGCTCTGCCCGTAGCCGCGCGCCACCAGCAGCGCGCGGATGTGGCTCAGTTGAGCACCGTCCGAGGTGAGCGCCAGGATGCGGTTGCCGGGCAGCAGGTGGGGATGGAGCAACTCGGCCGGCCGACCGTGCAGCGAGATCGTCGTGACGTGCTGCAGCGGCCAATGAAGGCGGGCGGCCGCAAGCTGGAAGGACGACGGCGTCGGATGAAGGCAGAATTCTGCCGAAGCCAGGTGGCGGGCCAGCGTTGCGCCAATCCCGAACCAGTTGGGATCACCAGACGCGAGGAGCACCGTTGGCCGCCGCTCAGCGGATACTATCCTGCCAACCATCTCTTCCAGGGAGCCATTCCACTCGATCACAGTCCGATTGGAGCGGGCATCGAGCTGTGCGATCCGGCGCTGCACGCCGATGACCACTTCCGCCGCGTCGAGAAGTGAGGCCGTATCCGCGCCGAGCGTGCCGACCCCGCCCTCGCCGACGCCGATGACATCCAGCCAGCAGCTCACGCCGCGGCCCCCATCGCAATGGCGTTGAGCGCGGCACTGGCGATGGCCGAGCCCCCGCGCCGTCCGCGTACCGTAAGGAAGGGCACGCCGTGCCGGCCTTCCGCGAGCAGGGCCTTGCTCTCAGCGGCGCCGACGAAGCCGACCGGCGTAGCGATTATGGCGGCGGGATGCGGTGCCCCGGCCTCCAGCAGGTCGAGCAGGTGAAAGAGCGCGGTGGGCGCGTTGCCGATGACCACCACGGCGCCTTCGAGACGCTCGCGCCAAAGTTCGACGGCCGCGGCGGAACGGGTGGTGCCCAAAGCCTGCGCGACGCCGGGGACGGCGGGGTCGTTGAGGGTCACCACCAGCTCGGCGTTGGGCAGGTAGCGGCGCGAGATACCCGCTCTCACCATCTCGCAATCGCAGAGCACCGGCACGCCCCTGCCAAGGGCGCCGACGGTCGCGCTGACCAGCTCGGCGTCTGCCACTACGTCGCCGGCCAGGTCGGGCATGCCGCAGGCGTGGATCATGCGGACCACGACATCGCGCAGGTCATGGGGAAATGCCGACAGGTCGGCATCGCGGCGGATGATCTCGAAGCTTTGCCGGTAGATCGCTTCGGGATCGCGCAGGTAGCTCATTGACCGCGCTCCCGCCGCGCCAGCGCCCCGTGGACCTTGGGCAGCGTGCGCGGCCCGAGCGGGTGGTCGGCATGCGGATAGGGGTGATGATGATGGTCATGGTGGCCGTGTTCGTGGTCGTGGTCGGCCAGGGCCAGCGGGATCAGCGGCAGCCGCCCAGCCGCGAGCAGGGCGTGCGGGGCGTCGTGGGTGTGCGGATGGACGTGGTCGTGGCCGTGGTCGGGCAGCGGGCTCCAGGGCAGCCCGTGGCGGAGACAGAACGCGGCGTCGCGGCAGGAGCCATCGCAGTCGCCGCCGCAAGGACAGTTCTCAAGCCCACCTCCGATGCCCTCGACGTGATGGTGATGGCTCTCCTGCCGCAGCCCGATCTCGGCCTCGAAGCCCAGCGCCTGCTCGCGGTATTTGCAGAGCGCGCAGTTCATCAGGTTCTCGCCGACCAGCATCTCGCGGATGCGATCGATGAAGGTCTCGACGACGAGCGGGTGGTCGTTGAGATAGGGCGCGTTGACGATCTCGATGCCGGGATAGCGCTGCTGCGCCTCCTCAGCGGCGGCGCGGATGCGGTTGACCAGAACGCCGGTGAAGAGGAAGTACGGGAAGACGACGATGCGCCGGTAGCCGAGGCGCGCGGCGTGCTCGAGCGCGGGGGTGACCAGCGGGAAGGTCACGCCGGAATAGGCGACCTCGCCCCAGCCGAAGCCCATGCCCTCCCAGAGCATGCGCATGACCTTGGCAACGTTCGCGTTGGCATCGGGATCGGAAGCGCCGCGGCCAACGACGAGCAGCAGCGTGTCGGTTCGGGCGATTTCGGAGGGCGAGGCCGCGATACCCTCGGCGATGCGGTCGCCGGCAGCGCGCAGCATCTTGAGATCGACGCCGAGTTCGCGGCCATAGGTAATGGTCAGCCCCGGATGCGCTGCGGCGTAGGTGTTGAGCACCGAGGGGATGTCGTTCTTGGCGTGGCCGGCGGCAAAGAGCATGCCGGGCACTGCGAGGATGCGGCTCAGCCGTTGGCCGCGCAGGCGCTCCAGCCCGGCGTGGATGACCGGATCGGCGAATTCGAGATAGCCGTATTCGAGCGGAACGCCTGGGAGCCGTTCGCGCAGCCGGTCGGACAGCCGCGCGAATTCATCGACGGCGCGGCGGTTGCGGCTGCCGTGTCCGCAGAGCATGACGCCCGTGCCGGGGG
Source organism: Pseudomonadota bacterium (assembly GCA_023427545.1). Taxonomy (GTDB): domain Bacteria; phylum Pseudomonadota; class Alphaproteobacteria; order Rhizobiales; family Devosiaceae; genus JAEZBF01. The sequence continues at coordinate 254 of JAEZBF010000002.1, read as the reverse complement.
GAAGGAGGAGTTGGGGGGTCATGCTCGCCTCTTGCTGACAAAGAGGCAGAGTCCCGGGAAGGCCTTGGAGCAGCTCCGGGCTTGGTCCCCTGTTTGGGTCGACCGCACCGGACTCTGTTTCAGTCCCTAACGTGGAACGCTGCGTCTGAGCGGGGTTGTAGGAGTAAGCCCCGGAAGCGTCAAACGATTCCGCCACGGGCCTGGCCAGCTCGGAACGCTTCTCAAAATCACTCGCATATTCAACGGATTGCCAG
>JAEZBF010000168.1 GCA_023427545.1 Pseudomonadota bacterium | reverse complement strand
GCAATGAGGATCGCACCTCCGGCGAGCGCGAGCCAGATTGCAAGGCCGGTGATAAACCGGCCAAGCGGTGTCTCATCCATGCGCTGCCCCCTCCCCCATGGAGTCGACCTCACCCAATAGCAGGAGTGTGAGCCGCAGCGCAGCAGCTGTGTTCAGTGCCAGCTGCGGCAGGAGCAGCCACTCGAGAGTCCAGGCGGCACCGGAGCGTTCCTGCTCGTGGATGGCCGCGTGATGCATGCCCGACATAAGGGTTGCGGCGTGGCGTCCGAGCGCCACCAGTACTTCGCCCTTCACCGGGTTCTGCTTGTGCGCCATCGCCGATGAGCCGCCGGCGCCGCCCAGCACGATCTCCCCGATCCCGTCCTGGGACATCAGGGTGACATCCTGCCCGATCTTGCCCAACGCCGTAGCGATGCTCGTCAGCCAATCGGCGATACGGACCATGCGGTCGCGCTGGCTGTGCCAGGCAGGCGCATCGGCAAGGTCGAGAGCACGAGCGAGGCGGGCGCGCACTGCCGGTCCAGCATCTCCGAGGTCCGAGAGCGTCCCCCCCGGACCGCCGAACTGGACGGCGAAGGTATCGGCGGGCAGCGCGCGACGAGCGCGATCGAGGGGCCCCCACCAGGAGGCAATCCGGTCCGCGACGGTGATCGGCAATGCGGCGCGCATGCGCGTGCGGCCCATCAACGGCCGGCCGCCAAAGATCTCGATGAGCCTGCCGAGCTCGGCTTCGATCGCCTGCAGTCTTGAATCGAATTCCGCGGCCAAGAGCTTGAGCCGCACCATCAAACTGGAATCAACGAGGTCCTGGCTGGTGGCACCGAAATGCACTAACTGCCCATGCGGCTCGCCCACCGCCTGGCGGATCAGGCGCACGAAAGCCGGGCCGACGACGCCGTCGCGGGCAATCCCCGCAGCGAGTTCCTGCGGCGAAGGGCTCGCAAGGGTCAGCCGCTCGCCGATCGCAGTCGCGGCGGCCGCCGGGATAACCCCCTCCTCTGCCTGCGCCTGTGCCAGCGAAATCTCGAACGCCAGCATGGTGACGATCTCCATGTCCGGCGAAAACAGCCGCGCAGCTTGGGGATCGTGCAACAACCCAACGAACAGCGGATGATCGAGGGGGGATGCTGCCATCGTCAGATGTCGAAGAAGACGGTTTCCTGCGGACCCTGCAGGTAGATGTCGAAGGTGACGGTGCTGCCCTCGCGCCGCCCGATAAGCGTTTCGCGCCTTGGCGGGAAGTCGACCCGGTTGAGGATGGGGTCGGCAGCGTTCGCCTCGGGTTCGTCCGAGAAGTACATGCGCGTGTTGAGGCCGAGGTTGATGCCGCGGGCAACGATCCAGAAGCTGATATGCGGCGCCTGCCGCCGTCCATCGGGGAATGGCGTCACCCCGGGCTTGATCGTCTCGAAGACGTATTCCCCCGTCGCCCCATCCGCGGGGAAGCGGCCCCAGCCGGCAAAGTTCGGGTCGGCAGCGCCGCGGGTCTCGGTTGGGCTCTGGTAAAGACCGGCGGCATCTGCCTGCCAGACCTCGATGACGCTGTCGCGCACCGGCGCGCCGCCGCCGTCATAGACCACGCCGCGCACGGTAATCCTGTCACCCAGCGTCTGCTCGTTGATCATGCTGGCCCCGAGGTCGTTGGGATAGACGCCGTGTATGCCCACGAAATTTGGCGTCAGCCCGATGTGCACATATGGCCCCGCCGTCTGCGAGGGCGACTCCTTCAGGGTGGTGAGCGGCTGGACCATCAGTTCCCTTCCATCCGGTTCTCGAACATGGTCGAGCGCCGGCCGCGGAGCACGATGTCGAACTTGTAGGCGCGGGCATCCATCGGGATCGTGTTTGCGTAGTCGAACGGCGCGATAAGCGAGGCGATGGCGTCCGGATCGGTGATGGTCCGCAGGATGGGGTCGTGGCGGATCATCGGATCGCCCTCGAAATACATCTGCGTGATGAGCCGCTGCGCAAACCCGCTGCCGAAGACCGAGAAATCGATGTGCGCCGGCCGCCAGTCGTTGACGTTGTTTGGCCAGGGATAGGCGCCGGGCTTGATGGTGCGGAAGCTGTACTGCCCGTCGGCATCGGTCAGCGCCCGCCCGCAGCCGCCGAAATTGGGATCGAGCGCCGCCAGGTACGTCTCCTTCGCGTGCCGGTAGCGACCACCCGCGTTGGCCTGCCAGAACTCAACCAGTACGTTGGGCACCGGCCGGGCCCGCTCGTCGAGCACGCGGCCATGGACGATGATGCGCTGGCCGATGGCCGACTCGCCGGGCCGAGCGAAGTTGTGGATCAGGTCGTTGTCGAGCGGGCCGATGACGTTGTGCCCGAACGTCGGCCCGGTGATCTCCGAGATCGTGTTGGAGAAGGCGATCAGCGGCCGCTGCGGCGAGCGCAGCACGGTACTCTTGTAGCCGGGCGAATAGGCGGGCGGATGCCAGTTGCGGTCGCGCGCCGAGAACGGCCCGGTCTCGGGCGGGCGGTTCGACAATTCGCTCAATCTGCCCTCCCGGACTCGATCTCGGCCAGCGCCTGCCGGGCGATCCGGATCGCCTGGTTGGCGGCAGGGACGCCGGCATAGATCGCAACGTGCAACAGCGCTTCGCGAATGTCAGCCTCCGTCGCGCCGGTTCGCGCGGTCGCCCGGATGTGCATGGCCATTTCCTCATAGTGCCCGAGCGCCGCAAGCAGCGCGATGGTGACCATTGACCGTTCGCGCCGGCTCCACTCGGGCCGCGACCAGACGTGTCCCCAGGCCGCATCCGTGATGAGGTCCTGGAACGGGGAGTCGAAGCTGTCGCGCGCCGCCTCGACGCGGTCGACATGCTCATTGCCGAGCACCTCGCGGCGCGTGGCCATGCCGCGGCGGTGGAGTTCAGTGCCGTCGTTGGCCATCGCCTGCTCCGACCAGGGCGCTCAGCGCCCGGATGATGGCCGCCACGATCTCGGGCTGCTCGATGAAGGGAAGATGGCCGGCGCCGCGTATCAGCTCGTAGCGAGCGCCGGGGATCATCCGCGCGAACTCGGCCACCTGGTCGGGCGGGGTCGGGATATCCACCTCGCCGACAAGGCAGACGGTCGGCACCGCGATACGCCCGGCCTCCGCGGTGAAGTCTGCATCGCGAATGGCCGCGACGGTCGCGGCATAGCCGGCGAGCGGCGTCCGCACGAGCATGTTACGATAGCCGGCGAACGCGGGGTCGCCGCTGCGGAAGCCCTCGCTGAACCAGCCCTTGAGCACCTTGTCGGCGACGGCTTCGATGCCGCCCAGCTCGACCGTGGCGATCCTTTCGTTCCACGCCTCGGTCGTGCCGATCTTGTGGGCGGTGTCGCAGAGGACGAGGCCCGTCACGAGGTCAGGGCGGCTGGCGTAGAGGCCTTGCGCGATCAGCCCGCCGACCGAGACGCCGCAGATCAGCGCCGGACCCAAACCGGTGTGCTCGATCAACGCAATGAGGTCGGCGGCATGCGTTTCGATGCTGTAGGGCGTCTCGCCGATGTCCGACAGGCCGTGGCCGCGCTTGTCGTAGGTGAGGATCGAGAAGTCGCCGGCGAGCCGGACGATCACGTCGCGCCAGATGCGGAAGTCGGTACCGAGCGAATTGGCGAACACGATCCGCGGCTTGCCTGCCGCGGCCGATATCACCTGGTAGTGCAGCGTAACCCCGTTGAGGGTGGCGAATTGCACCGGCGTCCTCCCTTACCGGCGCATCCTCTGCTGCCGGTTTGGTTCGGTAAAATCATAATCGGCTGCGTTGACATAACTTGAGGGTTATTCCACACCGCCTGCATGGTCGAGCACCGGATCAAGTTCCGCCACCTCTCAACCTTCCTCGAGGTTGCACGCCAGCGCAGCGTGGGCAAGGCGGCCGAGGTCCTCCACGTCAGCCAGCCGGCGGTCACCAAGACCATTCGCGAGCTCGAGATGGCGCTCGACGTGCGGCTGTTCGAAAAGGACGGGCGCGGCATCCGGATCACGCGCTACGGCGAGGTGTTCCTGCGCCACGCCGGCGCGAGCGTCGCGGCGATCCAGCAAGGCATCGACAGTGTCTCCCGTGCCTCCGCCAGCAGCGGACCGCCGGTCCGGGTCGGTGCGCTCCCGACCGTTTCGGTTCGCATCATGCCGCAGGCGGTGAAGCTCTTCCTTGCCGAGCAGACGGGCAGCCCGGTCAAGGTCGTGACGGGCGAGAACCAGGTGCTGCTCGACCAACTGCGGATCGGGCTGCTCGATCTCGTCGTCGGCCGCCTGGCGGCGCCGGAGCAGATGACCGGACTGAGCTTTGAGCACCTCTACTCCGAGCCGGTGAAGCTGGTGGTGCGGCGGGGCCATCCGCTGCTGGCGCAAAAGCGGTTCGATTTCGCGCGGATACGCGACTTCACGATCCTGATGCCGAGCCGCGGTTCGGTGATCAGGCCGTTCGCCGAGCGGTTCCTGCTCGCGCACGGGATCGCCGAGCTCCCGGTTGAAATCGAGACGGTGTCCGACTCGTTCGGACGGGCCCTGCTGCGTCAGTCGGATGCGATCTGGATAATCTCCGAGGGAGTCGTCGCCAGCGATCTCGCCGATGGCACCCTGGTCGCGCTGCCGGTCGATACGTCCGAGACGCGCGGCTCCGTGGGACTGACCACGCGCGCGAACCTGCCGGGGCCCGCGTCCGTAGAGATCCTGTCGCGCATCGTCCGGGAAACGGTGAGCGCACTCGGCCTCTAGCACCTTGCCAGCAGCACTTGTTCTCGTTACGTTCTGCGCCTCTGCACCGGGAGGGCTGCGGCGGTGGGGGACAGCGCGACCATTCTGCACGCCGACCTCGATGCCTTCTACGCCTCGGTCGAACAGCTGCTGAATCCTTCCCTGCGGGGCAAGCCGATCGCGGTCGGCGGCGGCGTCGTTCTCGCCGCCTCCTATGAGGCAAAGGCTTTCGGCGTGCGCGGCGGCATGCCGGGCCGCAAAGCACTCGAGCTCTGTCCTGACCTCCAGTTCGTCGGCGGACACTTCAGCGAATACCAGCGGCTGGGGGACGCCGCGATCAAGGTGCTGGGCGACTTCACGCCGCTAGTCGAGCGCATCTCGATCGATGAAGCCTTCGCCGATGTCGCAGGGACCGAGCACCTGTTCGGCCCGCCGACAGCGATTGCCGAGACGATCCGGTCGCGCGTGCGAGCGGAGCTGGGGCTGGCGATCTCGATCGGCGTCGCCCGAACCAAGCACCTGGCCAAGATCGCCTCCCAGGTCGCCAAGCCGGACGGGCTGGTCTGGGTGGATCCCGCTACCGAACTCGAGTTCCTGCACGACCTGCCAGTCGAGCTCATGTGGGGCGTTGGTCCCGTGACCAAAGGGCGGCTCGAGGCGGCCGGCGTGCGCACGATTGGAGAGCTCGCGGCGATGCCGGGACGGTCGTTGCGCAAATTGCTGGGCGATGCCGCAGGCGAAAAGCTCGGCTCGCTCGCCTGGAATCGCGACCCTCGCGAGATCGTCACGGACCGCAGGGCACGCTCCGCCGGGGCGCAATCGGCGCTTGGCCGAAGGCCCGCAGTCGAGGAGGTGGTGCGGCCTACTCTTTTGCAGCTTGCGGACCGGGTGGCGTCGCGCCTTCGGCCGAAATCGCTGGCGGGCCGCACCGTGACGGCACGCGTGCGATTCGCCGACATGCGGTCGGTTACGCGGTCGATCACTCTCTCCGCGTCGCTCTCGGCCACGGTTACCCTCGCGGAGATCGCCGAAGAGTTGGTCCGCAACGCGCTTGAGGATCACCCGCAGGAGCGGACCATCTCGCTGCTCGCCATCTCGGTTTCCCACCTCCGCAAGCAGCCGGCGCTGCAGCTTGATCTGCCGCTCGGACTTCCGGACGAGGCGCATCGGCCGGGCACCAGGCGCGGCGCCGCGCGCTGGTCCGCCGACAGGGCCATGGACCGGGTCCGCGACCGGTTCGGTTGGGACGCGATCGGCTATGCCTCTGTCGTGCTCGGCGGGCACCGCTCCGTGCCCGACGCGTTCCGCGAACTGGCGCAGAAGAAGCTGTGATCCGGAGCCGGCAACGATAGGCATCGATGGGTTTCGCCGGGACCTTAGCGACAAGACGAGCAAGCGGATGTTCCCATCCTCACCGGGTCATTGCCGCGATGGCGGGAATCTCTGTTGTTGGGGCCCTCGCAGTAGCCCTCATGGTGAGCCCGTAGACGCACGAACCACGAGGGACTGCCACCGATCTCTCAGTCAGCGCCTTCTCCCCTTGAGAGAGAAGGTGCCGAAGGCCGGATGAGGGGTCCCTCAGTCACCCCCACCTGTCCCCACCCACCAGGTCATTCCCGTGAAGGCGGGAAGGTGGAGTCACGGTTGAAGTGCAACACGGTTGGAGAGTTCTGAGAAGACCTCGTTGGGGGTTCTGAAGGCAAG
>JAEZBF010000078.1 GCA_023427545.1 Pseudomonadota bacterium | reverse complement strand
CTTTCGAGCTCGACGCCGGACTTGGGCGTTTCCGTTTCCATCTCAACGAGGGAGGCAGCAGCGATCTTGAGCGCCTGCTCCGCCGCGGCATCCCAGTCGTCTGCGCCGAGCTCGTCGGGCTCCGAGTCCTCGGTCGCAGTCTCGTCCACGGCGACCGCCTCGGGCAGTTCTGCGCCGGGCGGCTCGTCGAGCGGTTCAGGGGCGGGTTCGACCGCTGCCTGGATCGGCTCGGGGTCAGGCTCGGGCTCCGCGGCCGCCGGAGCCATCTCCGGCAACGGCTCCGCTGCCGGTTGCTCGTACGCAGCGGACTGCGGCGCAAAGGTCGGCGGCGGTGACACGACGGGCGGTGGTGGAGGTTGGGAATAGTCGGGCGGCGTCAGCCCGTACATCAGCGAGTTGACGTCGATCGGCTGGTCCGAGAGCACGGCGAGCAGCCGCTCCTCGATCCGCCGGTACCAGTAGTCGATCGGGTTGATCAGCGGCGGCGCCAGCGTTTCGCCCGGCTCGGCCCAGTACATGATGGCGAGCGGGAAGTAGCGCCCGACCTGATCGACCGAGGGCATGAGGCAGCCGGTGCAGGCGGTGCCGAGGATCTCCTTGCCGAGCCAGAAGCGCCAGATCGGCGCCACGAGGAAGTAGTTCTCCCAGTTGCGCCCGATCTCCTGCCGGCTTGCCGCGACCGCCGATTGCAGCCAGGTCTCGAACGGGTTGAGCACCGCATGCGGCAGGTTGACCGACATGAAGTCGCGCTTCTGGGGAAGCTTGCCGAAGAGACCGAAGCCCATTTCCTATAGTCCCGTGGGGCAGTTGAACTCCGAAAGCGCAGGCAAGAAGAAGGGATTGAGCACGGTTCCGACCTGGAAGTTGTAGGAGACGTCGCGGCCGCCCACCATGATCGTCACCCGCAGCGTGTCGCCACGGCGCGAAACGGTGTTGCGCGCGAGCACCCGCATCAGGGCCCAGGGCCCGGGCACGGTCACGGTCGACTCGCGTCCGGGCAGCTCCGGCGTCAGGCTGATGGTCACCGCACCGCCCCCGCTTCCCGGCCACTGGATAGTCTGCGGCAGACTGCCCAACTGCTGGGTCTGGATGACCGAGCCGTTGATGTCGAGCAGCGCGGCCTGTGCGGCAGGGTTGAGCGAGGTCTGCGTGACGGTGAGGGTGACCTGCGGCGCGGGCGCCCCGGGCGGGAAGAACGCGTCGCGGATCTCGGCGGCGCGCTGGAACTCCCGCAGCGTGGTGTTCGAGAGCTCGCGGCCGAGCGCGGTGTCCTGCTTCCAGGTCCACGGCTGGGTCGAGAGGTCTGCCAGCGGGGCCAGGTTCTCGGCGAAGAACTTGTCCATGATCCCGTTGGGCGCAAAGAGCCGCGAGAAATCGGCCATCGGCAGGTCGCGGCTGCTGCGCGACGAGAACGGGTAGAGATCGCGTGTAAAGCGCTGGCAGATTGCGGTCACCTGGCTGGCGAGCGCCTGGTTCAGCTGGGCGATCGAGGAGCCGGCGGCATCGCCCTCGAGGTCGCTCACCGCACCCGAGATGATGCGCCGGAGCGAGACGGGGAAGCGCGACGCGCTCATCGACAGGTTGGCCACGTTGAGCTGCATGGCGCTGTTGGCCTGGCTCGCCTGCGAGGGATTGCGGGCGGCAAGGAAGAGGTTCTTGTAGACCTCGTTGAAGCCGGCAACGAGCAGGTCGATGGCCGGCGGCGAGCCCTCCATCAGGGCTGCATAGTCCTTGAACTGCGCTTCGATGTTCGCGCCCGGCACCGCCACTTCGGCGCTGTCGCCGGGCCGTCCCGAGCTCTTCCTGAGCGCCAGGTCGATGCCGATCCTGGAAAGGCCCTTGGTCTGGCTGGCGAGCTTTGCCTGGAGACCGGCGGTCGCGCGGTTGGCTGCACTGGCAAGAGCCGGGTCAGTCCCCCCGCCCGCGTTCGCTTCGGCGGGCTCCGGCGGCTCGCGCGTCAGCGAGGTCTCGTCGACGATGGCGGCGACCAGAGCGCGGAGCGGCGAGGAGGTGGCGTTGCCGACGACCGACAGCGGAATGTAGTCGGGCTTCTCGCCGGGCATGGTCTTGAGCTTGATGTTCTCAAGAACGCTCGTCCAGATGGCGACGAAATCCTGTGAATAGAGCTGGAGCAGCCGCGGCCCAAGCTGGCTCAGCTGCTCGTCTGAGGCGAAGTCCTTGCCGAGCGGGCCGCGCACCCACTGCTCGTCGATCAGCTGCTCGGCAACCGAGCCGAGGCCGGGCAGGAAGAACTCGTGGAAGCCGCGATAGGTAAAGAGCGCCGGGATATTGAGCTGCGAGAAATCGCTGCCATCGACGGTCTCGAAGACGACAGAGGATTCGGGGCCCGAGCGCATCGCGACGTTGAAGTCCTCGAGCGGCACGTCGGGAGTCAGCGTCTTCATGTAGCCGTAGGCCTGGTCCGCGAGGCTTAGCCGGGTCAGCGTACGCTGCGCGGAATCGATCAGCAGGCCGTTCAGCTCGAAGCTCGGACGCCGGCCGACATCGAGCGTGAGCATGGCGCGAAGATGTTCTTCGAGATCGGCGCGGGCCGAGGCGTTCTGCGGGCCGGGATAGAGGCTGGCCCAGTCGAGCTTCATCCAGGCGGCGATGAACTCGGCGTCCGTCTTGGGCGCGAGGCCGCCGAGCATCATGTAGACCTTGAGGGCCTGGTAGACGGCCATCGGGTCGTTGATGGTGTTCTGCAGCTGCTCCTCGAGCCGCAGGATCAGGCGCGAACGGAGCATCCTCTCAAGAGCTTGCCGGTAGGTCGCCTCGGAGGCGACCTGCAGCCGGTCGCGCTGGCTGAGGCCGAAGCCTTCCTGGATCGGCGTGCCGTCGCCACGGAAGGCGTAGCCCACCGGGTTATTGCGCAGCATGTCGAGCGCCGGCAGCACGCTCATGAGGTCGGAATCGGAAACGGTGGTAGCCTTGAGCTGTTCGGCTGCCTCAACTCGATAATCCGAGATGAACTTCTCGGTGTGATCGATCAGCGTCTCGTTATTGTAGAAGCTCCAGCCCCAGAGGCCGAGCAGCACGACGGTCGCAAGTCCCAGCAGGCTCATTGCGCCGACGCGCATGAACTGCGCGCGACGGACCGCTGCAACGTCCATCGAGACCCAGCCGGTCTCGTTGAAGATCACCTTGGTGATGAGGTCGTGTAGGAAATAGCTCTTGCCGATGCCCGACATGTGGGCGACCGCCGAGCCGCCGCCGATGGCACCGAGCACCTGGTCGATCGGGGTGCCTTCCTGCGTGCCCGAGGAGAAATAGAAGCCGCGAAGGTTCGCGTTCACCTGGTAGCGGTTCGGCTCGAAAATCTGGCGCAGGAAATCGAACACCCGCTCCTTGAGCATGGCGAACTGCGCCGGGAAGCCGAAGATCGCGATGCGCGAAATCTGGTCGGGGTCTTCCTGCAGCCGGTCGGGCAGTTCCTCGGTGAGGCGCTTGACCAGCGCGTCGTACTCGGCGGGCACCTGCCCGATCATGTTCTTGCGGCGGTCCTCGGTCTGGAATGTCGCTCCCCACACCTTGCGCCGCCGCGACTCGGTGAAGTTGCCGAAGTATTCGTTGAAGCCCGAGATCAGGTCGGCCTTGGTGAACAGCGCATAGACCGGGAAATCGATCTTGAGCTCCTGGTGCACCTCAATCAGGCGCTTGCGGATGGCGGCCGAGTGCGCCGCGAGATCCTGCGGCGACAGGGTCATGATATCCTGCAGGCTGATCGCGACGATGACGCCGTTGACCGGCTGCTTCGGCCGGTTGCGCTTGAGCATCTGGAGGAAGCTCAGCCAGCTCTTCTTGTCCGCCTCGGAGTCCGAATCCTGGGTGGTGTAGCGGCCGGCGGTATCGACCAGGACCGCCTCGTCGGTGAACCACCAGTCGCAATAGCGGGTGCCGCCCGAGCCGGCGATCGCCTGCACGCCACCCTGCGCGTCGGCCAGCGGGAACTTGAGGCCGGACTTGATCAGCGCCGTCGTCTTGCCGGCGCCCGGTGGGCCGATGATGAGATACCACGGCAGCGTGTAAAGGTAGTTCGACTTGCCGCTCGACTCCTTGAGCGTCTGAAGCGCCTGCGCCATACGCTCGGACAGGACCTTGGAGTCGCTGTCGTCGCCAGCGGCGAGCATGCCCTTTTCCAGGGCCTTGGCCTGGCGGCGCTGGCGCAGGAAGCGGATCAGGTAGAACAGGCCGACGATCAGCCAGACCGGCAGGATGATGACCAGCCGGATCCACTCGGGCTCGAGCGGAGCAACGTCGCCGAACGCGATCAGCGGGCCGGCGAACCAGATCACCGCGCCGAAGGCCAGCAAGCCGACGACGATCAGGCTGATGAAAATCCACTTCTTCATGGTCTAGACCGCTGCCGCCCCGGTGGTCACTGCTTCAGGGTTTCCTCGCGTGGGATCATGATCTCGACGCGACGATTCTGCGCCCGGCCCTGCTCCGTGCTGTTGTCTGCGATCGGATCGAGTTCGCCTCGTCCCTCGACGATGAAGCGCCCGGGATCGGAGATATTGGGCGCCATGACGTCCTGCACTGCCTTGGCCCGCGCCACCGAGAGATCGTAGTTCGACTTGAACCGGCCGGTGCCCGAGGGCTTGACGTTGTCGGTATGACCGACGACACGGATCGGCCCAGGCTCGTTCTCGAGCGAGGCCGCAATGGTGCTTGCGATCTTGGCGAAGTCCGCCCGGACCACTGCCTTGCCGGATTCGAACAGCAGCGCATTGTTGACGTTGACGATGATCTCGTCGCCGACACTGTCAACGCCAACGCCGCCGCCGGCGATCTCGTCGGCAAGCTTGCCGCGGATGCGCTCGAGCTGGGTGGCGTCGCGGGTGTCCTGCACCACCGCAGGCGTGAACGAGGCGCGCTCGATGGTGATCCCCGCGTTGGGGTGAAGCGCGATCAGCTGGTCGGCGAGTGCATCCACATTGCCGCCGAGCAGAATGCGCAGCACGAAGAAGCTGGCGAGCAGGAGGGCGGCGGCCGCGCTGCCGATCGCCCAGAGCGGAATGCGGCTGTTGGCCGTGCGCATCTTGAAATCGAGGCCGCGCCAGCGCGGGGAAACGTCCTCGTCGCTGCGGCTCTTGAGGTGGCGCAGCGTCTGGTAGACGTCGCGGCGGATGCGCTGCAGCTCGTTCTGGCCGTTGGCGGAGCCGCGGTACTGGCCCTCAAAGCCCAGCGACAGGCAGGCGTGCATGAGCTCGAGCATGTCGTAGCGCTGCGCCGGGTTGTGCAGCGCCTTGTTGAGCTCCTCGTAGAAGCCCACGCCAGAGTTACGCACCTGGAAGAACTGCGCGACCATGCTGTACTGCAGCCACACGGCGCGGTCGGTGCCGGGCAGGTTCTGCACGATGTCGTCGGCGGTGGCGCAAAGGACGTAGGTCGCGATCCGCGCCTCTTCCTGGCTCACCCCGTTCTCGACGACACGCCGGCCGAACGCCTGGATCTCGTTGGAGACGTGCTGCATCAGCGGCACGGCCTGCATCTCGACGATCATCAGCCGCAGCCGACCGAGCAGGATCAGCAGCGGCGCCGCGGCCTGGGTGATCGGATTGGCGGCCGAGAACTGGCCGGCGTCGCGCGCGTTGAGGGCGACCTCAAGCGGAATCTTCTGGACCGGCGCAGCCTGCTGCTGGGGCTGGTTGTACGTGGGAAACAGCGGCGATTGCGGCGCCTGGGCACCCGTCAGCCACGCGTCCGGAGGAGCCTGGGGCGCACCGCCCACCGGGGCATATTGCGGCTGCGAATAGGGATTGGTGACCCGCGGGTTGAACCCGGGGGCCGCGCCGCCGCCGGGCGTTGGCATCGGCCCGCCCGGGATTGGAGCGGGACCGCCGGGCATCGGCATCGGCGCCGCGCCGCCCGGCGAGGGCCATTGCTGGGGCTGGGGACGCATGCCGCCACCGGGGTTGGGCATGCCGCCCGGGGTCGGCATTGCCCCGCCGCCGCCACCCGGATTGGGACGAATGACGGTCTTGCCACCTGGCCCGAACGGATCGTCCCTGCCGCTCATCTGCGGTCTTCCTGGATGGCCCACAGATCGAGGGCGAGGTCTGGCCAGTCACCGGTCAGGTGCAGGCCCATGCTGCTGGCCGTACTGAATTCGGGCCAGAGGTTCGACTGCTTGTTGAGGTAGAAATAGACGTGATCGGAGACGGCGCGAATCTGGCGCGGCGGAGTCGGCATGTGCACCAGCTCGATGCCCGGAAGATGCGTCTGCACGATCTCGTTCATCTTGGTGTTCGGGCCAATCTTGGTCAGCGCGGGGAACTGCTGCTGAATCTGCGTCAATGGCAGCGCCGCCGCAACCTCTAGCACGAACGTCGCATTCCGGAACAGATTCCGGTCCGTAACCGCTGCCACATAGGCGTTGGCGCCGCGCTGGATGAGATCGAGGTGCGTCGCCCGGCCGAGGTCGAGGCTGAGCAGCCGCTGGATGTCGGCGAGGATCGGCTCGAAGACGTCGGCGAGGTTGTCGTGGTCGTATTCGGGATAGTCCCGCGCCAGCCGGTTGGGGGAGAAGGTCCAGAGCTCGCCCGAAATGCGCAGCACCTCCTGGTACAGCTGCTCGGGATGGACGTACTTGGAGTTGCGCAGGTGCTTGAGGACGTTCACCTCGCGGTTGAGCATCTGCAGCATGAAGTAGTCGAAGGCCTGCAGCCCGCCGCCGGAGCTGGGATCGGCGGCATAGCGGCTCAGCCCCTCGAGCTTTGTGTCGACCCAGCCGATCAGGCGGTCGACCCAGCCGGCGACCACCGGGTGCGCCTGAGTGATCAGCACCGGGGGCGCGAAGGTGCCGTCGAAGATGATCGCCTTGTCGCGGACCTCGAGGATCCGGGCGACCTTGATGTTGTGGAAACCCTGCTTGGGCGTGCGGCGCACATCGAACGCGGTGCGCAGGTGGGCGACCTCGATCTCCTGCTCGACATGCATGTGCGAAGCAGAATCAACGATGGTTTCGAGGTCCCGGATGTAGCGGCTGCCGCTCGGGGACTCCTCCATATCGATCTCGCGGGCATTGGCCGTGGTGACCGGCACGGTGAGCCACACGGTCTGCTTGTCGGAGCCTTCGGGCACGTCGATCGGCGGCGGCAGCGGTGATGAGCCCGGCATGTCGAAGGGCGTGCCGTCCTGGAAGATGCCGCGCGCCTCGCGCAGCGCGAACTTATTGCGCTGGGCAAGATCCATGTCGATCTTGAGCGCCGAGAAGCCCCAGGGATAGGGGCTGATATGGCGGGTACGATTCTCCAGTAGCTGTTCGGCGTAGCGATCCGCCTGCTGCAGGTGATGCTGGCGAAGGAACAGCCCTTCGGACCAGGTAACCTTGCTGTACCGGGACATTGGCTGGAAGACTCCGAGACGTACTTGGCGCGTCGCCCCCTCGGCGCGGCGCGAAATGATAGAACACGACCAGCACAATAGGAACAGCCCTTGTCGGGCCGCAGGTGTCCCGAAACGGGTCGAATTGTCATCAAGCGCAGTCTATCGGCGGCACAACTGCCAGTGGAAGTTCAGCCGCTGTTCAGGCTGGGCGGCATCTCCTTGCTCCGCACATTGCCATTCCGGCAGGTGACCTCTAGTCTTGCAACATAGGGAGTACTGCCATGGGTATGCCTGCCGCGCGTATTGGTGACAATCACGTCTGCCCCATGGTGACGGTGCTCGTTCCCCACGTTGGTGGGCCGATAGCCATGGGCGCTCCCACTGTGCTGACCGGGGGCATGCCGCAGGCAAGGGTGGGCGATGTCTGCGTCTGCGTGGGGCCACCGGACGCGATTGCGCTGGGATCGTTTACCGTGCTGGTCGCAGGCATGCCTGCCGCGCGGATCGGCGACATGACAGTACACGGCGGCTCCATCGTGATGGGCCTGCCCACCGTCCTGATCGGCTGAATGCATGACGACGGGGCGGTTCACTTCGGGTTCACGCAACTTCAGTAATCCTGGCCACATGACGCACACCGGTACTAGGCCCATTTGCTAGACGGGTATTTGCCGAGTGCGTAATAGTGTCACTTACCTAAGAACCACTTGAGGCGGTCTTCAGGGAAATGAGTTCATTCACGCAAGATAAGCGCTTAGGCGAACTCAAGGCTCCTGGGAGCCTCAGTGGGCTGGTGCTCAAGCGCTTCAGCGCCGACGAGGGCATCAGCGAGCTTTTCGAGTTCCGCATCGAGGCCGTGAGCGAAGACAAGGCCGACCTCAATCTCGGCGAGAACATCGGCAAGGACGTCACCGTCAGCCTCACGAACTATCAGAACGAGAAGCGTTACTTCGTGGGTATCCTGGCCGAGGCGAGCTACCTGCCCAATGCCAGCACGGAGGGCTACCAATACGTGCTCGTCGTCCGTCCCTGGATCTACAAGATGTCCAAGACGGTGCAGTCGCGCGTCTTCAAGGACATGACGATCCCCGACATCGTCAACTCGGTAGCCGGCCAATATGGCAAATCGGTCAA
Organism: Pseudomonadota bacterium; assembly: GCA_023427545.1. Taxonomy (GTDB): domain Bacteria; phylum Pseudomonadota; class Alphaproteobacteria; order Rhizobiales; family Devosiaceae; genus JAEZBF01. Next base: position 1,947 of record JAEZBF010000078.1, on the reverse strand, counting down.
CTTCAACGTCACAACGCTGCCCGCTCCCGAGTATGTCGTCCAGTACAACGAGAGCGATCTCGACTTCGTGCTGCGGCTCCTCGAGCAGCAGGGCATGAGCTATCACTTCCAGTTTTCGGATGGCGACCACAAGATGATGGTCACCGACCAGAGCCGCGAGGACCTGCCGGGCGGCAGCGACCGGATGTATTCGCCGCTGGGCAAGCAGACCAACAAGAACAAGGAATACGTCACCGAGTGGATGTCGGAGCGCCGGCTCACGCCCAACAAAACGAGCACCAGCGACTACGACTTCGAGAACCCCGCCAAGAACCTGGTGAGCGAGACCGAGGGCGACGCCGAAGGCAATTTCGATAACTTCGCGCAGTATCACTGGGGCTATGGGCAGCACCTGGAGGCCAAGGCAGTCGCCGACGGGCCGGGCAAGACCTACGCCAAGGCGCGACTGGACATGTTCCGGTCCCAGGACAAGCGCCGCCGGGCGACAGGCGAGGCAGTTGGGCTGACCCCCGGCTATCTTATGGAATTGACCGATCACGAGACGGAGTCCGGGAAGTACCTGATCGTGCATTGCACGCACCGGTACGAGGCGCAGGACTACCGCAGCGGCGGCGGGGGCTCGGACGTCTACACCGGCAGCTACGAATTCCTGCCCAGCGACCAGAACTTCGCGCCGCCGATGATTACCCCGCGCCCCAATATCGCGGGCGTGCAGACTGGCCTCGTTGTCTCCAAGGCGGGCAGCGACGCCGAGATCGACGTCGACAAGTTCGGCCGCATCCTGGTGCACATGCACTGGAACAAGGCCAAGCCCGACGAGAACGAGGGCCAGACGATGCGCTGCCGCGTGCTCCAGTCCTGGGCCGGCACGAACTGGGGCACCATGTTCATCCCGCGCAAGGGGATGGAGGTGCTTGTGCAGCATGTCGACGGCGATCCGGACAGGCCTGTGGTGATCGGCTGCGTCTACAACAACGATCACATGCCGCCCTACGATCTGCCGGGCCAGAAGAACCTCACCGGCTGGAAGTCGCGTTCAACCGAGAGCGGCGGCCCCAGCGACTACAACGAGTTCGTCTTCGACGATACGAAGGGTAAGGAGCTGGTGCGCTTCAACGCCCAGAAGGACCTCGACTCAACGATCGAGAACGACGAAAAGCGCAAGATCATCAACAACCGGACGACGGTAATCGAGAAGGGCAACGAGACCCTGACGATCCAGATGGGCAATCGGAGCGAGACGCTCGACATGGGCAACGACTCTCTCGTGCTCAAGATGGGCAACTATTCGCTCAAGACCAATCTGGGCAAGATTGACATAGAGGCCATGCAGTCGATTACCCTCAAGGTCGGTCAGAACACGATCGTGATCGACCAGGCGGGCATCACAATCAACGCGCTGATGCTCAAGACCAAGGGCCTGATCGCCGAGCACAAGGCCGACGCCATGATGACTATCAAGGGCGCCATCACCATGATCAACTAGAGCAGCACGATGGCGGCCACTCGAGAGTATCGATAACAGCGGCGCACAATGGAACCGGCCCTCCACTTTCCCAAGGCAAAGGACTTGTTCGAAGAGATCCCGGCGGCAGGTGAGGACATCCTCACCCGCCCCGAGGACGAGGCTTCGCTCGAGTTCTTCTCCGCGCTGGCGCGCAGTCAAACGCCCGAGGAGGCGATTACTTTCGGCGCCTACCTGCTGCCCCGCCGTAAGGCCGTGTGGTGGGGGCACGAATGCGTCCGCAGCCTCATTCACCTGCTCACCGACCAGGACCTGCGCATGCTCCAGCTCGCCGAGAGCTGGGTGCGCGAGCCCGAGGAGCCGCAGCGCGTCGCCGCCATGAACGAGGCGATGGCTGCGCGGCAGAAATCGCCCGGCGTCTGGATCGCCCTTGGCGCCGCCTGGACGGGCGGATCGATGGTCGATGCCAGCCTCCCCAAGGT
>JAEZBF010000068.1 GCA_023427545.1 Pseudomonadota bacterium | reverse complement strand
GCTAGCATCTCGGCTTGAGCTACGGAATTCGCTAGAACAGCGCGCGAGGAGGATCGCCGTGAACGAACATGTCCCAAGCTCCCGCCAGGTCGTCGGCGGTGGCGCCAAGAAGGTGCTCTACACCCTCGAAACGCTGCGCCGGATCGGGGTCACGAAAGCCGCCAAGGCGCTGACCAGCAAGAACACCTGCAAGGCCTGCGGTTACGGCATGGGCGGTCAGAAAGGCGGCATGACCAACGAGCTGGGGGAGTTTCCCTCGGTCTGCAACAAGAGCGTTCAGGCGCAATCGACCGACATCCAGCCGGCGATCCCCGAGGGCATCTTCGAGCACACTATCGATGACCTCGCGGAGCTGTCCGGCCGCGAGCTCGAGCACCTGGGCCGGCTGAACACGCCGCTTTACAGGACGGCCGGCGGCGATCGCTACCGGCCGGTCGACTGGGACTTCGCCATCTCGCTGGCGGCAGAGCGATTCAAGGCCGTCCCGCCGCACCGGACGTTCTTCTACTCGTCCGGTCGCTCCTCCAACGAAGCCGGGTTCGTCCTGCAGCTGCTGGCGCGCGCCTACGGCACCAACAACGTCAACAACTGCTCGTACTATTGCCACCAGGCGACCAGCGAAGGGCTGGGCTCAACCATCGGCAAGGGAACGGCGACGGTCGAGCTCGAAGACCTGACGCGTGCGGACCTGGTGTTCGTCGTCGGCGCCAATCCGGCGTCGAACCACCCGCGCTTCATCCACATGCTCAAGAGCTGCCGCGATCGCGGCGGCGACGTCATCGTCATCAACCCGGCGCGGGAGCCGGGGCTGATGAAGTTCGCCGTTCCCAGGAGCCCGGGGTCGATGCTGTCGGGCGGCACCGAAATCGCATCGGACTACCTGCAGCCGCGGATCGGCAGCGACATCGCCCTGTTCAAGGGCCTGGCCAAGGCGGTGCTGGAGCTGCGCGCCGAGGATACCGCATTCCTGTCGGCGTACTGTAGCGGCTACGACGCCTTCCGCTCCGATCTGGATGCGACGAGTTGGGATGCGATCGTCGGCGCCTGCGGCGTTGCCCGCGACGACATCCGGCGCGTCGCCGCGACCTACGCACGTCGCCGGAACGTGGTGTTCGCCTGGGGCATGGGCATGACCCATCACCTGCACGGGGTCGCCAACATCGAGGCGCTCGCCAACCTGGCGCTGCTGCGTGGCATGGTGGGACGGCGCTATGCCGGCCTGCTGCCGCTGCGCGGGCACTCGAACGTGCAGGGCATCGGCACCATCGGGGTCAAGCCGGTCGTCTCGGACGAGGTCTTCGTGGCGATGGAGAAAGCCTTCGGCGTGCCGCTGCCCCGGACCAAGGGCTACGACACGATGGCGGGCCTGCAGGCGGCACAGCGCGGCCGTGTCGAGGCCGCACTGATGATGGGCGGCAACCTCTATGGCGCCACGCCCGACTCTGCGTTCGCGGCGGAGGCGCTAGGCCGCATCGGTTTCAAGCTCTACCTGACGACAACGCTCAACCGCGGCCATGTAAACGGGCTCGGCGACGGCGAGTGCCTGATCCTGCCGGTGACGGCTCGTGACGAGGAATGGTCCCCGACCACGCAGGAGTCGATGTTCAACTACGTCAGGCTCTCGGAGGGCGGCATCAACCGGCTCGAAAACGTGCGCCCCGAAACGGTGATCCTCTGCGATATCGCCAAGCAGCTGCTGCCGCAGACGCCAATCGACTTCGAGGCTTTCAAGCAGCACCGCAAGATTCGGGAGGCGATCGCGCGCGTGGTGCCGGGGATGGAAGCGCTGGGCGACATCGATGTCGCCAGGCAGGAGTTCCACATCCGTAACCGGGTGCTGCACCGGCCCGAGTTCTCCACTCCCGACAAGCGCGCCCACTTCGTCATCACGCCGATCCCGGCGCCGGTCTCCGGGGAGCTGACGCTGGCCACCGTGCGCAGCGAGGGTCAGTTCAACACGATGATCTACGAGGAACACGACAGCTACCGGAACCGTGCGCCACGCGACGCAGTGTTCCTCAACCGCGAGGACATGGCGGCTTTCGGCCTGAGCGAGGGAGCACCCGTGGTCGTCGCATCGGCCAACGGCCGCATGCAGGGCAGGGCGCAGCCTTTCGATCTCCCCCGCGGCTCGGCGATGGCCTATTTCCCCGAAGCGAACGTGCTCGCCGGCACGGGGATCGATCCGCGGAGCAAGACGCCGGCGTTCAAGTCGATCCCCGTCTGGATCGAGCAGTAGTGATGTCGGGTTTCGACTGCTTCCCGCCCGAGACGGCGGCGTTCCTGAGTGGCATCGCCGAGCACAACGACAAGGCGTGGTTCGAGGGCCATCGGCCGCTCTATGAGGCCGGTTATGTGAGCCCGGCGCGTGCCTTCGTCGAGGAGATGGGTCCCAGGCTGCGGGAGTTCGCACGTGGCGTTCAGTACGATCCGCGGATCAATGGCTCGATCAGCCGGGTCAACCGGGACACGCGCTTTTCCAGGGACAAGCGCCTCTACAAGGATCACCTCGACCTCTGGTTCTGGCACGGAGAAAAGAAGGGCTGGACACAGCCCGGGTTCTTCATGCGCCTTACGGCGGAGGACGTCTGGATCGGCGCGGGCATGCACCACTTCGAGGAAGATCTGCTGACTCGCTACCGCAACGCAGTGGTGGACGATCATGCCGGCGAGGCGCTTCGCGCGGCAATTCGCGAAGTGCAGGCGGCGGGCGACTACCAGGTCGGCGGCATGCCGCGCAAACGGGTGCCGCGCGGCTATGACAAGGCGTCGCCGCGGGCTGAGTACTTGCTGTGGGAGTCGCTTCCGGCGCTCACCCGGATGCCGATCTCCGCAGCGCTGGCGCCAGGGTTCGTAGACACTGCGCTCCGTCACTTCCGCAATACTTGGCCAATAGCGAGATGGCTGCTCGAGGAAGTGACCGAGGGCTAGCTCTTCACCAGCGCGTTACGAGCGACGCGACGACCGTCCGATCGCGTGACTTGCGCCGCAGGCGCGGGTAATGTCCGCCCGCTGTTTCGGAGACTTCGCCTTGACCCATCGCCTGCTTGCTGCCCTCCCCCTCGCGCTTCTGGCAACCGCCGGTCCGGCGCTGGCCGTCGACCCGTTCACTGCCTCCGTACCTGTACGGGACGGCACGGCGGAGGTTTCCGTCACTTTCCACGATGACCGCGCGACCATGGTGACGTGCACGAAGGAGCAGGCGGACATCATCGGCGCGCGCGCGCTTGAGCGCCTCACCGAACTCCTGCCCGTGCTGAGCGCACGCCTCGTCTCCAAGGGGGGCGGACCGGGGGCCAAGCTCGAGGTGCTGCTCGATGCAGCCTGCTACGAGGGCGGGATCATGGCACTGGGCGCTTACGGCAAGGGCGAGGAGAAGATCCGCCTCGCCTACGAAGAATCCACCGACGGCAAAGAATGGGGACCGCCCAAGCGCGTGACAGTCACGAACTGATCGGTCACACACCCCGCCGCGGCCTCAAGGAAGTACGCCAGTTGACCTGTAAGCCGGGTTCTGTAGGGCGGAGATAGCTCCCCGCGCGATGGCCATTCCTCTGCGACCGCTGTTGCCAGCGGCCTCATGCAACCAACCCGGACGACTGGCCTCGAAAATCGGCCTGGGTTGCCCCGCGTCGTCCCTATTTGGTCTTGCTCCCGGTGGGGTTTGCCGTGCCGTCCCTGTTGCCAGGTCCGCGGTGCGC
>JAEZBF010000433.1 GCA_023427545.1 Pseudomonadota bacterium | reverse complement strand
CTCGCAGCGATGATGACGAAGATCGCGACGGTGAAGGGATCGGTGAGGACGCTCATACCCCCGAGCTCGCCTTGGTCGGATCGAAGGCCTCGGGGGCCTTGCCACGCAGCGCCTTCACGATCAGGCCCACGTAGCGGATGACGATGGCCACCGCGAAGATCGGATAGATGAAGTAGAGCACGTCGAACCGGATCTTCAGGTACGCCGTTTTCTCGACCTTCATGAAGAGCACGTAGTCGAGCACGGCGGGGAACGAGAGGACGAAGACGGCGATAAGGAAGATGCCGGTGATGAGCAGGGTTACGAGCCGCGTGCGCCGGCCCATCGCGCCGTAGATGAGATCGAAGCGGATCTCCTCGTTCTCCTTGACGACGAAGGCCGCGCCCCAGAGCACCATCCAGAGCCACAGGACCAGCGTAAGCTCGGTCGTCCAGCCGATCGGCAGGTTGAAGGCATAGCGGAACGCGACCTGGATGAGAAAGGCGACGAACAGCACTAGCAGCATGGCCGCGAGCACGTTCTCAGCGCGCGCATAGAGCCATCGGCCGATGGCAGGAAGCCTGTTCAATTCTCAGTCTCCACCGGAGAGAGTGGGCGCCGCGCCGGAGGAATGCACGGCGCCCCGGGAGACACCTAGAGCGCGTTGATCTTGTCGACCACGCCCTCAGGCCAATCCTTCGACAGGTCGGAGGAAAGGTACGCCTTCTGAGCTGCCGCCCGGAAGGCCGCCACGTCAGGCGCGTAGATCTTCAGGCCCTTTTCCTTGAACAGATCGAGCAACTCCTTTTCGCGTGCGAGATGCTGCTCGGCACTCCAGTTCAGCACCTTGTCGGACGCCGCCTGGACTGCCTGCTGCTGTTCGGGGCTCAACTTGTCCCAGGCGTCCTTGGAGATCGTCCAGAGGTCGTAGCCGACGAGGTGGTCGGTGAGTACGATCTGCTTCATCACCTCATAGAACTTCATGTTCTCGACGTTGGGCAGCGGGTTGTCCTGCCCGTCGATCGCGCCGGTCTGAAGACCGGTATAAACCTCGGCGTAAGCCATCGGCGTCGGATTGGCGCCGAGCGCAGTGCCGAGGAATTGCCATGCATCGCCGCCCGGCATGCGCAGCTTGATCCCGGCCATGTCGGCGGGCGTCTTGATCTCCTTGTCGGTCCGCAGTCCCACTTCACGCGTACCGAAATAGGTCGGCCCCAGGATGTGCACACCCAGCTGATCTTCAGCCATCTGCTTGAATTCAGCACCGACTTCACTGTCGAAGAACTTCTTCAGGTGCGCATAGTCCCGGAAGAGATAGGCCGAAGTCAGAACAGACCACGCAGGGATCTGGTTGGAGATGTCCTGCGGGGCGATGTTGCCCATCTCGAGATTACCGCGCTGCAGGGCCACAAGTTCGGTGCCCTGTTTGAACAGCGTGCCGCCGTAGTAGGGCTCAAGCGTTGCGACGTCCTTGATCTCGTCGGCGAACATCTTGGTCATCTGCGCCCGGATGTCGGCGTCCGAGAACACCGCCGAGAAGCGCCACGTGGGCTTGTCCTGCGCAAAGACGGGCAGAGCGGTGCCGGCAAGCAGCACGGCGGCCCCGGCAAGTACCGTGCGGCGTGTGATGGTTGAGTTCATATCGTCCTCCCTTATCTGCGGACCTGATCGTCCACGGTGGCCTTTCAGGCCGGTTCTGGCGGTCGTCTCCTCAGGCGACCGCGGCGAAGTGCTGGGCCATTGCGGCCCGATCCGGGGTGATCCCGGTGAAAAGCTCGAAGGCCTTGATGGCCTGGTGGATCGCCATGCCGGTGCCCGCCAGCGTGCGGCAGCCGATGCGCCGCGCCCGCCGCAATAGCTCGGTTTCGGCTGGGAAATAGACGATATCAGCGACCCACTGCGTCGGCACGAGGGCCTCGGTGGCAAATGGGGTGCCGGGGTACTTGTCCATGCCGACGGGGCTGGCGTTGATCGCGCCGGAGGCACGGCGGAGCGCTGCCACCGGGTCCGCCACCGGGCTGGCCATGTCGCCGAAGCGCTGCGCCAGTCGCGCGCTCAGCTGCTCGGCCCGGCGCACATTCACGTCGTTGATGCTGAGGTGCCGCGCGCCCAAGGTCAGGACGGCGTAGGCGACCGCCGCGCCGCCACCACCGGCACCGAACTGCACGATCTCGTCGAGTGCCGCATCCGCCAGCTCGCTGCGAAAGCTCTCGGCAAAGCCCCAAGCGTCGGTATTGTGGCCAACCCGCCGACCCGAGCCTAAGACCACCGTGTTGACGGCACCGATAGCCGTCGCCTCCGGCGCGAGGTCGTCCAAATGCTCGATCACCTGCTGCTTGAACGGATGGGTGACGTTTACTCCGGCAAAGCCGAGGGCCGAGGTAACATCGAGGACGTGGCCCAGAGCTTCGTCGCCGAGCCGGAGCTCATCGAAATCGATCAGCACGTAATTGTAGGAGAGCCCCAGGCGGCGACCCTCCCGCTCATGCATCTGCGGCGAGCGGGACCGCGCAATGCCGCGGCCGAGGAGGCCGACAAGGACGCGATCCTTGAGCTCGCCATGGATCGCCTTGTGAGGATCGATCATCGAGGCGATGAGGCTGCGCAAGTGCGCTGCGTCGATGCTCATCGGCCCTCCCCTGCCATGCGAGCATTGCTACACGACGGGACTCTTGTCTCGCTCCGGCACCGCCGGTAAACCATCCCACGTTCGTCTCACAGTGTACGAACTGGTTAGTTTAGTCAAACAGTGGATCATCCGCTGAAGGTGGGCACGTATGGCGTCCGGGAAAACGCGGGTGCAGGCGGCAGGGCCGCCGTCAAACAAGGCGGTCCCCCCAGCACCTTTGGCGATAGCCAGCGAGAATCGCAAGGCGGTGCGCACACAGGACCCGGAGGGAGTCCGGCGCAACATCATCGAGATCGCTTCGGAGGAGTTCGCCCTCAACGGCCTTTCGGGCGCGCGCATCGACGAGATCGCGGCCCGCACCCGGACCAGCAAGCGGATGATCTATTACTATTTCCGCGACAAGGAGGGGCTCTACCTCGCTGCACTCGAGAATGCCTACCGCACGGTGCGCGAGGGTGAGGCCAAGCTCGATGTCGAGGATCTGCCGCCCGTCGAGGCGCTGCGTGCGCTGGTCGAATTCACGTTCAACCACCATCACCAGCACGAGGATTTCATCCGAATGGTGATGATCGAGAACATCCATCACGGCCAATACCTCGACCAGTCATCGGTCATCCGCCAGCTCAACGTTTCGGCTATCGACACGATGGCGAGCGTCTACCAGCGGGGGGTCGCCGAGGGGCTCTTCCGCCCGGGGCTCGACCCCATCGAGTTGCACTGGCAGGTCAGTGCGCTGTGTTTTTTCAACGTCTCCAACCGCGCTACCTTCTCGAAGATCTTCGGCCGCGACTTCGGTTCAGACAAAGCCTTAGATTCGCTACGCAACAACGCAGTCGAGATGGTGCTCCGCTACGTCGCCGATCAACCATCGTCGACCTAGTTGCGTTGCATGACCGGGTGCGAACGCCAACATTCCGCGTTCATCTGCTGCCCTTGCGCGCGCTCACCAGCAAAGGCCCGCATCCGACGAGAAAGCTGGAGAAGGCGAGCAGCCATAGGCCTCCACTTAGGGCGAGCACTGGATAATACCACTCCAGCGAAGAGTCGGCCGCCGGCCTGATCAGCGCCGCAGCGATCAATGCGAGGTACGAGACGCGGATCGGCCAATTCGCGACGATGGCATTGCCGGTGTGGCCCAGAGTGGCTCTGCTCATGACAGCCAATGTCATGACGCCAATGGCTCCTACCGTAAGCAAATGGAGAGCCGAAATCTCGCTGATGGCGCCCACAGCGGCAGCAGCATTTGCGATCAGGCCTATGGGGATGAACGCAAAGGCGGCGTGCAGGACGAATACGATCGACTCGCCCCGCGTTGACCAGCTGCGCCATCGGAGGAGCCGCCACGCCTGTGTTGCGGCCCCGACCGCGCACAGCAGGGCCGTGAGTTGGCCGAGCGGTTCGACAACCCAGCAGGCCAATGCCACCGCCAGTGAAACGAGGGCCACCCGGTCGATCCAGTCAAATGCTGCGGGCAGCTTCTGCGAGCGCCGAGCCAGCCAGTTGCGGCTGAAGCTGGGCACGATCCGGCCGCCGACAACGGCAATGAGCATCACCAGCACGGAAATCGCAGCGCGATACCAATACCCGGTGTCCCAGCCCCCAAGCACTGCGACGTGGAAACCGATGTTGGCAAGAGCAAGCCCACCGAGACCCGCGAGCACCTTGAGGTTCTTCCAATTCTTACCAGCGATGATTTCGCGAGCCGCAACGAACGCCATGGCCGGCAGGAAAGCAGAGTCCACGGCGATCGCCGGGGGCATTCCAAGCAGATCGGGCAACAGCATTGCGATGCGCCCGGCGAGCCACAGCGCGACGAGCGCAAGCAGCGGATTGCCAGACAGCGGGAGCCTGCCCGTCCAGTTTGGAATTGCGGTCAGCATGAAGCCGGCAAGCACGGCGGCGGCATACCCGAAGAGCAACTCGTGTGCATGCCAGTTGATTGCGCCATAGCTGCCGCCGAGCTCCCAACCGAAGAGCACCGCTCCCAGCCACAATGACATCGCGGTCACTGCCCAGATGCCGGCGCAGAGGAAGAACGGACGGAAGCCGTAGCTGAGGATTGCGGGGCCTTGCCGAGCGATTCCTCGTGGTATCGGCGCAGCGGAAGGCGGCGGAAACAACTTCGCTAAAATGGTCATCGGGCACCTCGGATTTGGCAACGAGTTGCTCCAAGGACCTCGCCCCCGTCTTTGTCGCGGCGCAACGACCACACCGCTCAGCCACGGCAACATCGGGCCAAGGAGGCGAGTCCCGGCCGTGGACGAGAGTGAGCTCGACGAACTTGTTGTGGGCGAAATCATGAGCCGATGGCCCGAGGCGATCGGTGTCTTCGTCGCGCGGCGGCTACTCTGCGTCGGGTGCCCTGTCGGCGGTTTTCACACTCTCGCAGATGCGGCGCGAGAGCACGGGCAGCCGCTGGGTCCGCTGCACGATGCGGTATGGCGGGCAGTGGTGGCTAGTGATTCCGGTCTTCGCCCTCAGCCACAAGAACCAGGCGGTGCGGATCACGCACCAGCAGCTTCTGCCGCCCCACTTCCACCAGTCCGGCCGCCTCCCAGGCGCTGAAGATGCGTGAGACGGTGTGAAGCGTTGTGCCGGACATCTCCGCGATATCTTGGCGAGACACCGGGAAATCGATCCTGATACCCTGCTCCTCCTTGCGGCCGGCCTGCTGCACCAGGCGCAGGACGGTGTGAGCGACCCGGCGTTCAACTTCCTCAGTCGCCATCTCCACAATGCGCGTGTGCGCTTCCTGTAGCCGCGATCCCACCGTGCGCACGGCATTCGCCGCAAACACCGGGTGATTGGCGATCAGCAGGTCCCAGAGCTCCGCCGGCCAGGCGAGCAGCACGCTTTCGGCGGCAGCAACCGCCGTTCCAGGGTATTCGGTGCGCTGCATCGCCTTGGCGATCCCGCAGAGGTCGCCCGGGTGCACCATCCGGACAATGACCTGTTGGCCCTCGCGGGTGACCTGGTGAACCTTCAACCGTCCGTGCAGGAGCAGATAGAAGTGCGTAGCCTTCTGGCCCTGCTCGAAAACCGCTTCCCCGGTCCCGTGGCGGCGGCTGGCTGCCCCCGAGAGCACGTCATCCAACTCGACGTCGTTCATCTGGCTAAAGATCGGCAGTGGCTTGATGATCGACCGGTCGATCTGTGGAGGAGGCACGATGGCGATCTCGCGCAGTTGCGGCGGGCAACCATAGCTATCCGCCGGGGCGGGACAACCCGACCAGATAGGCCGCGGCAGCTTCTGATGGTCGCATACGAGATTGCGCTAGGTCAAAGACCGACGCGGTCGAAAGCTCTATCACGCGCCTCGACCGGGCCGTCGAGCAGCCCGGAATTGTAAGGAGACTAACATGAGCGTTCTTCTGAAGCTGGCGGCTGGCGCGACGGTGCTTGCCTTCGCCACAGCGCCGGCGTGGGCCGCGAACTACGAGGTCCACATGCTCAACAAGGGTGAGATGGGAGCGATGGTGTTCGAACCGGCGCTCACCAAGATCGCCGTTGGCGACACCGTGACCTTCATCCCCACCGACAAGGGCCACAATGCCGAGAGCATTCCCGACATCATGCCGGAGGGTGGCACGACCTTCAAAGGCAAGATGAACGAGGAAATAGCGGTCACGTTCGACAGGGCAGGCGCCTACGGGATCAAGTGCACCCCGCATTTCGGCATGGGCATGGTCGCGCTCGTGGTGGTCGGCGATGCACCCGCCAACCTCGATCAGATCGAAGCCGCCAAGACGCCGAAGAAGGCGCACGAGCGGCTCGAGGACATCGCTGAGCAGATCGACGACTAGGCGGCGTCGCAACGAACCCCTTAAGGGCGCCCCCCTCGCTGGGGCGCCCTTCTCTTTTCACTCGCTAGGGCTCGAGATTGATCTCGCCCGCGAGTCGCACCAGCTTAAAGTCGGAGACCCGCACCTGCAGCTCAATATGCCACGTCCCAGCTACTGGGATCAGCACCGGCGAAGCTGTCCAGACGCCATTGGGCGAGAGCGTGGCCGTAGTCTTGAACGGCTGGATGCCCAGCGTCGGCTGGCTGAGGGAGATCACCACACCTTTCGCCGTGAGCGCTGAACCCCCGCTGGTGAGCACAACACGCGCGGCGTTAGCGCCCGCACGGCCCGATGCGAGCGTGACGTCCGCCGCAATGCCCTCATTCGTCAGCTGTATCTCAGTTCCCGCGTTTTGAGCTGCGACGGCCGCCTCAGCCGCCTCGATAGCTCGTGGGGGCGGCGTGAAGCGCCAGCCCGCAACCAGGGCCAACACGGCGAAGATCATGAACAGTTCGACAAAGATGGTGCCCTGCATATGCGTGCGGATCACCAGGTCACCACGGGCGGCCGGACCCGTAAGCACCCACCGGTTCCAGCTCGCGATCGAGAACAGCAGGGCGAGAAGGATCAGCTTGGCTGCAAGAATCAGTCCGTAGGGCGTGAGCCAAGCCGGACCCGGCCACCCCAGCTGAACAACGGCGAGGGCGGAGCCGGAGAGGATAAGTGGAAAAATCGCGAAAGGGATGAGGCGGGAGAACCGGATAAGCGGTCGCGCCGATACCCGCCGGCCTTGCCTGAGCACCAGCGCGAGCGGAAACAGGCCGCCGACCCACCAGGCGATGGAGGTGATGTGGAGGAAGACCGCCGTGCGCGTCAGCCATTGCGGTTCGGCTGCTGCGGCGTGGCCGCTGAGGGCTACCGCGAGGCCGGTGAGGACGATCGCGAGGGCCGAGGTTGCGACGGCGACGCGCCGGCCCGAGAGCAGCGAAACGAGGCCGGCGAGGAGCGCGGCAACCTCAACGGCGCTGGTCGCTCCGTAGGGGCTGGAAAAGCCGACGGTCCAGACGCCGGGCTGCACCAGCGCCGGCAGTCCCTTGCCGAGGGAATCGAGCCCTTGCAGGCCGATGGTCGCCAGGGCGCCCGCGAGGCCAACCGGCACCAGCAGGGCAATGACCAGCCGGGCTGCAGGCGGCAGCGGCGCAATCACCCGGAACCCCGTGCCGCCGACGCCCACGAACAGCGCGATGTAGGTCACGGCCCGGGAGAGCCAGAGTGCAAAGGATGCGAGCGTATCCGATTGCGGAACAGCCTGGACCGTGCCGCTCACCGCGCCAACCGAGAAGACAATGGCGCCGGCGATCGGGTGCCCGTCGTCCGACACAACGCGATAGCTCAGCACAGATGTGCCCTGGCCACCTCCACCTGCGGGAATGGAGATGCTCAGGATCGCGCCCGAGACCGCGATGTCGTCGAGGTGCACGGACGTGCCGTCCGGCCGCACCAGAGTTGCGGCGAGGGGCGACACGGGTTCACTGAAGGTGAGATCGACAGCGGCCGGGCCCTGCTCGAGGACCGCGCCGTCAGGCGGGCTGGTGGACACCAGTGCGGCATGGGCCAGAGCAGGAAGACTGGCCGCCCAGAGTATCAGGGCGGCCAGCGTGGCAATAACGGGGAGGAGCAACAGGCTCCTTCTCATCAGGTCACTCCCCCCGGAGCACGCGCCAGCGGCCGCGGCCCCGCCCCACCCTTAGTGACTGTGTCCAGCAGCCGGCGTGAGCGTCACCGACGGGGCGGGCAGTTCCGCGTCCGCATCCCCGCTGGTGTCGATCCAGGCATCCTCAGTAGTGCCGCAGATCTGGATCACCGGGAAGTAGAACGTGCTGCCTTCTTCGAGATTGCTTCCGAAGGTTCCACGGAAGATGAACTCGTCGAAGAACGCATCGGGGAGTTCACCGCCGGACCACATGATCTCGGTCACCCCCTCGGTGAGGACGGTGCCGTGATTGTCGAACGGGGTGGCATAGGGGCCGGTGACGGTCTTGAGCTCCCACCCCGCCTTGGGCATCGGCTTGACGTTGTAGAACCCCTCGGGGATCTGCACGCGCATGCCGGTTGTCGCCGCCCCGGCACAGCCGTGGCCGGCGACGAGAACCGCCTTGAACGTGCTGCCGACCGCCGCTTCGGTCGTTGCCAGCGTGATGTGTGCGGCGGCCGGACTGGTCAGCCCAGCGAGGGCCAGCAACGCGGTTGCCGCCGCGGCGATCGTCGACGTCTTCATGGACTGCTCCTGCCTAGTGGCCCGATGCGTTCTCGTTGACCGGACCGTTGAAGATCTCGAGATTCTCGGGACCCTCTACGATGAGATAGCCTGCAAGCCCGCGTTCGGCGCGCGAAAGCGCATGGTCGACGAGCACGAACCGGCCGGGGACATCGAGCTTGAACTCGACGATATTGGCCGAGCCGGGCGGGCACGAGATGCTCTGCACGTTTTCGATCGGCGGGCTGGTGACCGAGCCGAGCTGATACGCCTTGTCGAAGATCTCACCGATGACGTGGAACGAGGACGTGAAGTTCGGGCCGCCGACACCGAAGAAGATGCGGACGGTTTCCCCGACATTGGCCTTGAGCGGGTAGTGGTCGGTCAGTGCACCCACGTGGCCGTTGAATACGAAGTATTCGGGCGTCTCGTTGAGCAGCTTGTCGTAGCTGTCGGTGAGCAGCCCCGTCGAGCCGATCGACTCCTCGGTGTAGATTTCGCCCTGCATCACGTAGAACTCACGATCGACGGGCGGAAGGCCGCCCTCAGGCTCGACCAGGATGAGCCCGTACATGCCGTGCGAGATGTGCGAGGCAACCGGCGGCACGGCGCAGTGGTAGACGTAAAGGCCAGGATTGAGGGCCTTGAAGGTGACCATCTTCTCTTCGCCCGGCGCGGCGGTGGTCGCCGCCGCCCCACCGCCCGGCCCGGTGGCAGCGTGGAAGCCGACGTTGTGCATCATCACGCTGTTCTCGTTGTTCTTGAGATGAACCTCGACGGTATCGCCGATGCGAACGCGGACGAACGGTCCGGGGACGGTCCCATTGAAGGTCCAGAACTGGTAGCTGGTGCCTGCATCGAGCCGGGCCTCGACCTCCACCGTCTCGAGGTCCACCCGGACGGTTTCGGGGGCGGTCCGGGTAATCGCCGGCGGCACCTTGGCGGGGTCGTGGGCGATATCGCTGACGCCCTGGAAGACGTTGATGTCATAGATCCTGCTGCCCAGCCCACGCGCGCTGGACGCATCCGAGACCACGGTCGCCGAATGGCTCATCTCCTGCCCGAGTGCTTCCCCTGCGCCTACCGTGAGGGCGGCAAGCGTGACTCCTGCAGAGCCGGTCAGCAGGTTGCGCCGCGACAGGCGGACCGCGTCGGCCTTCGTATCGGCCGGGGCGTCATCGCTCGAGGTAATCTGGTCTAAAGCCGTCATGTGGAGCTCCTTGCGAGGGTGCGGCGCGAGGGGGTTTTTCCCGCTCGCGCCGCGTGCTTATCATGTCCCATGCCCCACGTGTCGTTTCTTTGATCCAGCGCAAGCACTTGACGGGCAGGTCAGGGTCTTGGCGGCCTTCAGGTC
>JAEZBF010000227.1 GCA_023427545.1 Pseudomonadota bacterium | reverse complement strand
GGCGCCTTCATCTAAAATGGACCTGTCTTGGGCAAGGGCGGCTAAAGCCCCCTCCAAGCCCCCTTGTTCAGGACGCTCATGTCTTTTGACCTCAACCTGACTAGCCTGCCCTAGCGGCGGGCTTTTTTGTGCTACCGCCCTCGACACGGGTGCGGGTGCAGCACAGCGGTTCCAGTTCTCGACCATGACCGCCATGCGTTCTTCGTCGGAAAGCTCCGGATGATCCGCCCGGCACATGATCATGTCGGCGTTGCAGCTCGTGCAGTAGATTGCAGCGCCGTGGTCAAGCCGGCCGCCGGATAGATGGCGGAAAGCGCGTTGATAATCCTGCTCGGCGTCGCCGCCGCAGAACGGGCACGGCAAGAGTTTATCGGTCATGGGTGGGAGCCTCCAACAGCTTGGATGGTTCGAGGTCGATCGTGTTCCCTTCTGGAGGGGCGGCTTCAAAGCGTGTGCCGGAATAGTCGTACTCGTCGATCCCCATCAGCCACATAAGGTGGCCAGCGGATCGCGTAGCCATCTTGGTTTGCGTGTGTGAGAGCGAATGCTTAGCTAGAGACATCAGTGTCGCGATGCTGCTGGCGAGCGCCTGTTCTTCGCGGGCGTTCAATTCAGCCATTGTCTGAGTCCTCGATTATTGCGAGGCCTGCAGCGGCAACCGCGATCGCGAAAGCCGCCTCTGCGCTTTCGTTGCTCTCGCCGTGGCCTATCTCGGTTCCGCGTAGATCGGTGATGATTGCGCCGTAGAGCGGTTCCCCAGCGCAGATCTTGCCTTTGGCAACGTGCCAATACAGTTTGGGATGAGCGGTCTCGAAAGCTGCTATCGCGCCGCGCAAATGCTGCATGGGAGCTGGGGCTGTGATCCTGTGCGACAGGTTGTTCTTCTCGCTGGTGCTGTTGAACTTGGCGATCACCGCCTGCTCGATGTCGATCCCGGCGGTAATGGCGCATAGAACAGCGCAGTGGATGACGTCGGCCAGCTCTTCGCCGAGATGCTCGATGGTGTCCCGCGAGCCGCGCCATCCGTGCCGTTCGCGTTCGAGTTTCTTGATGACGTTCTGAGCCTCGCCGCATTCGCCGCCAAGTTCATTGCCGCGGAAGGACAGGTCCGGTTTCTGGTCCGGGCACCATCCCTCCTGGCGCTCTATGTGAGCCCGCTGGAGGGCGGAGATGGTCAGGCCCACATGCTGTTGCGGCGCGTGTTCGGCAATGATAGCGGCGCGAGCCTCAAGGATCATCGCATCATGGGTGCCCTCGATGTCGTTGGCGACCAGCTCACCGCTGATTTCGGACGTGAGCTTCGTACTCGCAATCCTGCTGAGTACAGATGCAGCCAAATGCGATCGAGAAGATGGAGCGGTGTCGCTGTAGCGGTAGGTGTGCGCCGGGCCGTCCATGGGCTCGCCCGTGTCGAGATCGACAACTGGTGAACCTTCCAGGCATGCGGCGTGACAGATGCCGAGTTCGATGTCGGTGGCGCAAAGGTCGTCCGGTGTCAGAGCAACCGAACATACGGGGCAGAGGATTGCATCGTCAGCCGGCATCGTCAGTGCTCCCGTTGGCCTGCAGCCACAGCCGGGCGGCGCGGGCGATTTCGCGGTTGAGGTTGCTGGCGCCCATGAGGCTGGTGATGGAGACGACGGCGATGAGGGCCGATTCCAGCACCTGGCCGGCGAGGAGGGCGTCACTATCGGAAAGCTCGGCGCCCTGGTGGAGGCGAGAGGCGGCGCTGGAGAGGTCGAGCCGCGCGGCGTCGAGGCATTCGCCGGCATGGAGGACCAGGCTCAGCTGACGGTCGCGGATCTCGGACCGGACGAGGCGGGCGCGCTGATCGTCGATGGCGCCGGGGAAGGTGAGGATGTCGGCGCTCATTGCAGGTTTGCTCCATGCGCCAGCGGCGTTTCGGAACGGGCTGGGTCGGCGTCCATCGGCCTGCTTCGGAAGTAATCGAGCGCTGCCTCTGCAACGGCCGATTCCGCGAGTTCGTGAACGTCGCGGCGCAACTCATCGGCGATGGCACGCAAACGCTGCTCTGTCGCATTGTCGAGGTGTATCGTCAGCGCCGTCATCACACGCGCTCCATGGCCGCGTAGCGGCCTTCCAGTTCGAGGAGGCGCTGGCCTGCAAAGGCCGCGGAGACGGCAAGGCAGGCGATCAGGACCGCAGCGGAGAGGGCGAGGCCATGGCGGCCGGGGCGACGCTCGGCGCGGTTCTTGCCGGTTCCGGTAATGATGGGGCCTCGGATCAGTCCACGGGTCGAGCCCGAGGACGAGGATGACGAGCTGCGGGAGCGTACGCCCGGATCGTCGAGGACGATGGGACGGATGTGCAGGTTGCCGGCGCGGGCGGCGAGGATGCGACGGCGGCGCTGCTCGCGCTCGACGGCGTCCCGTGCATCGCGGGCGTGATCGATATCGTCGCCCCAGCGGCTGCGGCTGGCGATCTCCGCAGACCAATGGGCGCGCTCGGTATCGAGCTGGTCGTCCGTGAGGTTTTCAAGCGATCTGGTGAGCATGGTCGTCAGCCCCGCTTCACGAATTTGCGGCGGGCGATTTCGCGCGCCTGATCGGAAAAGCGCTCGACGATGGGGAGCGGGATGTTGCGGCTTGTGAAGACGTCTGCGGTGACGACCTGGCCCGAGCCTGCGACCTCGCAGATGACGTCGGCGATACGCTCGACGATGCTGCGGGTGCAGCGGGGCTGGGCGGCGATGCGCGCCGAGACGGTCTCGGCCCTGGTGGCATAGCGGATCATGGGCTTCCTCATCCGGTTCGGCCGGCCTCGGCCCGATGCGCAGTCGTGCGGAAGCATCGGGCCTCGGGCTGGGCGTCCGGTCACGGGGATGACTGGACGAGAGGAAGATAGTCGCGGTACATATACCGCGTCAAGCAGAAAGTGCGGTACATGTACCTATTGCCGCTCAACTGAGTGTTGCATCACAGTACCCGCATGAGGTGAGGGGGGATCGCCATGTCGGATGCATTTTATGAGAAGGTCGGTGCGAAGCGTATAGGTGGGCGACAAATCGATGAACTGATCGGAATTGCCCGTGGTCTTCTTGCTGACGGTTCAATTAACCAGCAGGAGGTCGAATACCTCCATCGATGGCTCATCGTAAATGCCGAAATCACGACCAGTCCAATCATCGCGCTTCTCAAACATCGGATCGACCAGATCCTCGTCGATGGTGTAGCCGACGATGAAGAGCGGCACGCTCTCTTCGATGCGTTGAATGATTTCGCCAATGTCGATAGCGAGATAGGTGAAGATCTGGTCCCAACTGGTCTTCCACTCTGCGCACCTGCTCCGGTCTGCGAATTCGAGGGAAGACGCTACTGCTTCACCGGGACCTTCACCTATGGGCAGAGAAAGGATTGCGAGGCTGCGGTGAAGGCGTTGGGTGCCTCGGTTGGAAGCATAGCGCAATCGACGGATTTTCTTGTCATTGGCTCTTATGTCACTTCCTCGTGGAAGCACTCGTCCTTCGGTACGAAGATTGAGCAGGCGGTCGAGTGGCGCGCGAAAGGCCTACCGATTTCCATCATCACCGAGGCCCACTGGCGGGCGCATATATAGTTACTTCCGGGCAATGTGGCCGCAGATGCGGCCGATCACCGTGAGGCGCTCAAGGTCAACTTCGAATGTTTCGAGCGCTGGGTTGTCAGAGATGATCTTTACCCTGGGCGGCTCGCTGAACGGCACTCTCTGTAGCCGTTTGATCTGTGGCTCGGCATGGCCATCGCTTATTGCATAGACTGTGTCGCTGACCATCCTGTTCTGAGAAAGATCAACCAGCACCCTGTCTCCTGGATGATAGGTCGGCGACATGCTGTCGCCGACGATCTCCATCACGATCGTTTGCGAAGGCTGCACCTTTGCTTCGTTGCGGAGATAGGACATCGGCAAAACCCACTCGGCCACGACGGAATGCGACGACACCGTCATAGGGCCTACCGGCAGGCTAATCGCCTCGCCCACCGTACCTTCGCCGGCGCCAAGTCGAGTATCGACCTCCGGAAGGGCGCCTTCCTTGGTCGGTGACCACTCACCTCTGCTGAAACCGTTGACGCCGATCATCTCGTCCGATTCGACAGCGTCCGGATCGAATGATGCGATCATGCTGCTCGTCATGTCGGGTGATCCTTCTCCACGCATCAACCACTGAAGATTGGTCCTCAGGACCGGCACCAATGCCTCGATGCTGTCGACTCGAGGAAGGACGTTCTTGTCGGGGCGTGCCCAGTTGCGGATGGTTCCCGGCTTTCCAAACGCCTTCAGCTCCGCAGCGTTGCGCGTCATGTTTAGCGCGTGAAGCCGCTCGTCGATGCGTTTCAGGAGATCTTTACGGAACTGTTCGGTGGTTGTCTTGGCCATCATGGTATATTTACCGCAAGCAAGGAACGAGCAAGCGGTACATGACCCATTGACAGGAGCGGTATATGTACCGCATACATGTCGGTATGGTTACCATTGCATCGTTCATGAGGTTGATCGAGATTTACTGCCAAGCCTGCGGCCTGGCGGAATCGACCGTTTCCTATCGGCTATTCAACGACGGGAAGCGGGTAGGGGACGTTCGCGGCGGCGCGGACATCGGGATCCGCCGAGTTGAACGCGCCATGCAGTGGTTCTCCGACAACTGGCCGGTCACGGTCGAGTGGCCGCATGATGTGCCGCGGCCTGTTCCCGCTTCGAAGATCCCGGAGGCTGCCGAATGATGCGCCTCCTCTCCAAATTCTCATCGGCTGCCCAAACTCCTCCCGGGCAGCCGTGCCTTGCCAGCCATTCCTCCTCCTCCCGTTGGCTGTCAGGCTTTCGACCGGGGCGGGTTCGGTCATGCGTACCGTCC
>JAEZBF010000175.1 GCA_023427545.1 Pseudomonadota bacterium | reverse complement strand
GACCGGCACCGGCAACGTTGCCACCGGCTGGCAGTCAGGCACGGTGAACCACATCGAGATTGACCAGGCGGGCGTCAACAGCACGGTCAGCGCGCAACAGTCGGGCAAGGGCAATGGTCCAGCAAATGGAGCTGGATGGTCCAACAACACCAGCGGCGGTTGGATCGTGCAGGATCAGACTGCGAACCAGAGCAGCGTGAGCCTCAATCAGACAAACGATATCAACGCCACTAACACCAACCTGGCCAGCATCGGGCAGGGTGGATACGGAAACACGGTGTCCGCCAATCAGACCGGCAACAATCGGCTTTGGGTGCGCCAGGGCACCGCGCAGCCGGATCTGTGGGGCTGGACCTTCGGCAACCCCTTCTGGACCGCTGGCTACGGCGTGAACACCAGCACCATCACCGTAAACCAGACGAGCGCCGATGCTGGCTCGCGCAACTATGCCGCCTTCGGACAGGGCAACGGCAGCGGAAACTCGATCTCGGCCAGTCAGGACGGCAACGCGAATAACGTCGATGCTAACCAGATCGGAAGTGGCAACGTTTTCCAATCAACTCAGTTGAGCGCCTATGGCAACGCTGGCCAAAACTTTGTCGGCGGCGAGTCTGGATGGCCAGACTCGAGCACCAACCCTCTGAATGGGCAGGCTGGCAACTTCCAGCCGATTACGCAGTGGGGCAACAACAACACGTACATCAGCTACCAGTCCGGCACCGATCTTTGGGCATTTGGCAGCCAGATTGGAAGTTCCAACTACTTGAACAACACACAGACCGGCAGCACGCAGCGGCTCTGGACTACCCAGAACGGCGACGGTAACCAGATCTATTCCACCCAGTTTGGCAACGACAACACCACGACGGTCAGCCAGACGAACAATAACAACTACTCGAGCTCCTTCCAGAACGGCTCGTTCAACACCGCGAACATCACTCAGTAGTCGTCAGTACGATGTGGAGCTGAATCCTCGCGTATGAAATTGGGATCGGGCGCTTGCGTGCCCGGTCCTCCCTCGCAACAGGGTAGGCTAATGGATGTCGCTTGAACGCATAGCGGCGATGGCAGTTGTGGGGATGGCCGTGCCGTTCACCGCTCTCGCCGACGACAACCTCGGCAACATTATCCAGGACGGCAACAGCCATTCGGCGTTGATCCTGCAGACCGGCAAGAACAACAGTGCCGGCGACGCATCGAACGACATTGAGCAGCGCGGCTTCGCCAATTTTCTGAGCCTCACCCAGAGCGGCGATGAGAATACGGCGGGGCTGGTGGGGCAGGGGCTGTTTCAGTCGGGTACGGCGTCCACCGACGGTTCGGCTTCCAACAGCGCGACCATCGTCCAGAACTCCAACGGCAACGCCATCGGCGAGATGGTGCAGGTGAACCTCGGCGCGCACGCGACCACCGGGAACGTGCTGGCGATCACCCAGGACCTGAGCGGCGATAACACCATCACTTCGGTGGTGCAGACGACCGGGGCGGGGGCAAGCTCCAACACCGCCGAGATCAGCCAGACCGGGGAGTGGAACTGGCTCGACGTGCTGAGCCAGACGACGAGCTCCGGGCAGGGCGACAACGAGGTGCTGCTCGATATCACCGGCTCGTACAACGGCATCAACGGCACGTCGAACGGGGTGGGCGCGCTCAGGGGATTGTCACTGAGCTCGGGCGCGGCCGCGAGCCAGATCATCCAGGACAGCGATATCAGCGGCGGCGCGGGAAACCGGGCGCGGCTGATGATCATCGGCGACTACAACCGCTTCGGTCTCACCCAGTACGGGGTGGACAATACCGTGGGCACGCTGGTGCTGCGCGGTTCGGGGAACGCGATCGGCAGCTTCCAGCTCGGCTGGAACAACCAGATCAACCCCGGCGACATCGTCGGGGACGGCAACGACCTGGGCATCCGCCAGGTCGGCAATGCCAACATCGTCGACGTCAACATCATCACCGATGCGACCTATGGGCCGAACAACGCCGTCGGGATCGGCCAGAACGGCGACGCCAACGGCGCGCACGTGAAGGTGCTGGGCAGCACCAACATCGCGGGCACCAGCCAGCTCGGCACGCGCCACGAGGCAACGGTGGACATCACCGGCGACCGGAACGTGGTGCTCGGCGTCCAGATCAATCCCGGCCAGACGGCGAGCATCGGCAATGCGATGAACGTCAAGATCACGGGCGACAATATCAACGGCATGCTCGGCGGCAGCGCGGCGGGGTTCAGCGGCGTTGCGCTCGACCTTGCAAACCTCGCTCCGCAGGTCAGCGCGGCGCTGATCGTCGCGCCGGACGCGAGCCTGATGCTGACCCCGGGGGGCGGGGGCGCGCGGCTGATGCCGGGGCTTATCGTGCAGTGGGGCGAGGCCAACGATCTGTCGATCGTCGTGGGCGCCAACGGGCTGTCGGCCAACGACCTGTTCGCGGTCATGCAGAAGGGCAGCCGCAACCGGGCAACGGCAACGGTCGACGGGATGGGCAACCAGTTCGTGATCCTCCAGGCGGGCGACGACAATGTCGCCCAGCTCAACCAGGCCGGCGACTACAACGTGGCGGCGATTTCGCAGTAGCGGCGGTCGCGGGCGGAGCTGCCGCTCTTTCCATCTTCTCCCCGCGGTGCTAGTCACCCGCGCCAACCCGTGAGCCGGGCGCGAGTCGTTTCCGCTCACGGGCTTCCGTTTTTCCGCCGATCGGAAAGGAAGCCGCCTTGGCCAGGATCATCAGTTCCATCACCGGCGACGCCGCGCTCACGTTCGACGACGTGCTGCTGCAGCCCGCCCGCTCCGACGTGCTGCCGACCGACGTCGACATCCGCAGCCGGGTGACGCGCGACATCGCGCTCAACCTGCCGATCCTGAGCTCGGCGATGGATACCGTGACCGAAAGCGGCATGGCCATCGCGATGGCGCAGGCCGGTGGGCTGGGCGTCATCCACCGCAACCTCGAGCCCGCGGAGCAGGCCGAGCAGGTGCGGCAGGTCAAGAGCTTCGAGAGCGGCATGGTGGTCAACCCGATCACCATCGGGCCCGACGCAACGCTCGCCGACGCGCTGGCGCTGATGCGGGCCAACCGCATATCGGGGATTCCGGTGGTCGCCAACGGCGGGGCCGGGGGACGGGTGACGGGCAGGCTGGTGGGCATACTGACCAACCGCGACGTGCGCTTCGCGAGCAACGAGCGCCAGCGCATTTCCGAGCTGATGACGCACGAGAACCTCGTGACGGTGCGCGACGGCGTCAGCAAGGACGAGGCGAAGCGGCTGCTGCACGCGCACCGGATCGAAAAGCTGCTGGTGGTCGACGACGACAGCCAGTGCGTGGGGCTGATCACCGTCAAGGATATCGAGAAGGCGAGCCTCAACCCGTTCGCGAGCAAGGACGGGCAGGGGCGGCTGCTGGTCGCGGCGGCATCGACGGTGGGCGACAAGGGTTTCGCCCGCTCACTGGCGCTGATCGAGGCGGGGGTGGACCTGCTGGTGATCGACACCGCGCACGGCCATTCGGTGCACGTCGCGAACGCCGTCGAGCGGGTGAAGCGCGAGAGCAACTCGACGCGGATCGTCGCGGGGAACGTGGCGACTGCCGAGGCGACGCGGGCGCTGATCGATGCCGGCGCGGATTCGATCAAGGTGGGGATCGGGCCGGGCTCGATCTGCACCACGCGCGTGGTCGCGGGCGTCGGCGTGCCGCAGCTTGCGGCGGTGATGTCCTGCGTAGAGGAAGCCGACAAGAACGACGTGCCGGTGATCGCCGACGGCGGAATCAAGTTCTCAGGAGATCTCGCCAAGGCACTGGCGGGCGGCGCCTCCTGCGCGATGATCGGCTCGCTGCTGGCGGGCACCGACGAGAGCCCGGGCGAGGTCTATCTCTACCAGGGCCGGTCGTACAAATCGTACCGCGGCATGGGCTCGGTGGGGGCGATGGCGCGCGGCTCGGCGGACCGCTACTTCCAGCAGGAGGTGAACGACAGCCTCAAGCTGGTGCCCGAGGGCATCGAGGGGCAGGTGCCCTACAAAGGGCCGGTGGGCAACGTGCTGCACCAGCTCGCCGGCGGCTTGCGGGCGGCGATGGGCTATACGGGCGCGCACGACCTGCGCGAGTTCCGCGACAACGCGGTGTTCGTCAAGATCTCCGGCGCGGCGCTAAGCGAGAGCCACGTGCACGACGTGCAGATCACGCGCGAGCCGCCTAACTATCGCGGGGCGAACTAGGCCGTGCGGGTGCTCGGGCGGGTGGCGGACTGATGCGGCTGCCGGGACGGCTCGCCGCCGCCATCGAGGTTCTTGCCGCGATCGACGCCCGGCACCGGCCGGCATCCGAGGCGCTGAAGGACTGGGGCAATGCCAATCGCTTTGCCGGGGCGGGCGACCGCGCGGCCATCGGCAACCTCGTCTACGACGCGCTGCGGCGACGGGCCTCGCACGCCTGGGCGATGGGGAGCGATGCGCCGCGGGCACTAGTGCTGTCGGTCGCGGTGAGGGACTGGGGGGAGGACCCGGCAGGGTTTGCCGGAGCATTCGAAGGTGACCGTTTCGCCCCTGCGGCGCCCAATGCGGAAGAGATGGCGCGTCTTACCCTGGCCGACCCGCTGGGCGACGCGCCGGACTGGGTGCGCGGCGATGTGCCGGAGTGGACGCTGCCGGCGCTCAAGCAGGCGTTCGGCGACGACTGGCTTGCCGAGTGCCGGGCGATGACCGGGCGGCCGCCGCTCGACCTGCGGGTGAACACGCTGAAATCGAGCCGCGCCAAGGTGCTGAAGTCGCTGCAGCGCTTTGCGCCGGAGGAGACCCCAATCTCGCCGGTCGGGCTGGGCATTCCGGCGGGCCCGCGGGATGCGCGGACGCCGAACGTGCTGACCGATGAGGGCTACCTCAAGGGCTGGTTCGAGGTGCAGGACCAGGGCAGCCAGGTTGCGGCGCTGCTGGCCGGCGCGCGGGCCGGCGAGCAGGTGCTCGATCTCTGCGCCGGAGCAGGGGGCAAGACGCTCGCCATGGCGGCGACCATGGAGAACAAGGGGCAACTCTTTGCCCACGACTTGGATCGCAACCGGCTCGCGCCGATCTACGAGCGGCTCAAGCGCAATGGTGCGCGTAACGTGCAGGTCCGTCCGCCAAATCCCGGCGCGCTGGACGACCTTGCGGGCCGGATGGACCGGGTGGTGATCGACGCGCCGTGCACCGGCTCGGGCACCTGGCGGCGGCGGCCGGACGCAAAGTGGAAGCTGACGCCCGAACAGCTCGCGACGCGGCTGGGCGAGCAGGCGGCGATCCTCGCCGAGGGCGCGCGGTATCTCCGGCCTGGCGGCGTGCTGGTCTACATCACCTGCTCGATATTTCCCGAGGAGAACGACCAGCAGGTCGCGGCTCTACTTGCCGGCCAGCCGGGACTTGAGCTGGCGGATGCCCGAACGGCGTGGAGTGCGGCCCTGGGCGAAGGCGTTCCGCTGCCGCGGTTCACCGCTGGCGGGGGCATGGCGCTCTCGCCCCAAGCGACCGGCACGGACGGGTTTTACGTCTCGCTGATCCGCAAGGCCGCGACTTAGGTGAAACTTTAGCGGGCGCCCGGCCGTTGCTCGGGACATGAGCACCCTGACCGCAAACCCACGCCGCCCCAGCTCGATCCTGCTGTTGGTTGTCTTCCTCGCGCTGGTGATCGGCGTCGGCGGAGTCATCGGCTACATGACCGCGCCGGGCGAATGGTATGCGGGCCTGCGCAAGCCCCCGTTCAACCCGCCAAACTGGCTGTTCGGACCGGTGTGGTTCGTCCTCTACGTCCTGATTGCCATCGCGGGCTGGCGCACCGCACTGCGGGCGCCCACCGGCACCGCGATGCGCTTCTGGATCGCCCAGATGATCCTCAACTGGGCGTGGTCGCCGGTGTGGTTCGGCCTGCACCTGGTGTGGCCGGCGTTCGCGATCATCATCGGCGTGCTGCTGACGATCATCGGGTTCATCTGGAGCAGCTGGCGCGAGGACAGGGCGTCGGCGCTGATGTTCGTGCCCTACCTCGTCTGGGTCGCCTTCGCCTCGACGCTCAACCTCAGCATCGGCCTGCTGAACTAAGGCGGGCCACCCTCACGCGTGAAGGTCACGGGGGATCGGTTCGGCGAAGCCGATCCGGCTGAACGTGACCTCGAGGCCCGAGCCGGTGGGCGAACAGCACATCGGGCCGGCTTCGACCGTGTCGGGCATCCGCAGGAAGGCGAGACGGACGAGGCGGAAGCTGCCGCCCTCTTCGACCTGCACGCGGAGGGCTTCTCCGTGACGGGTGAGGCGCAGCGTCACCGGGGCTTCGGCGGCGCCCGGGAGGGGCATGACCGACCAGTCGGATTGGTCATCGCGCGTGACGACGACGGAGAAGTGCTTCTGCCCGTCGGTGAACTCCACGCCGCACTTGAGCCAGTTGTCGTCGTCGACCCGCAGCATGGCTCCGGCCTGGTCGTAGAGGCGCGTATAGGGGGCGGAAAAGGTCAGGCTGAGGCTGAAGTCGCCTGTCACCTCGGTGGCAAGAAAATGACCGTTGGTGTGTCGGAAGCCGTAGAAGGTGTTGTTCCAGAAGTCGGTCTCGTGGCCGGTGGTGACGCGCAGAACCCCGGCATCGCGGCTCGTAAATGGCGGCGGGTTGATCCAGCGTTCGGCATCGATCTTAGGCATTGCGATCCTCTCCCTGGGACCACTCTGGTGCAGGCGAAGGGGCCGGGCAAGGCGCGCCTGCTTGCGCAATTGCGGTTCTGCCTCTATTTCCCCGCCATGACAGCCCCCGGTTCCGCTCCGCCGCAGGACTCCATCCTCATCATCGATTTCGGTTCGCAGGTCACCCAGCTGATCGCGCGGCGAATTCGGGAGGCTGGCGTCTATTGCGAGATTCACCCGTTCCAGTCGGCCGATGCCGCGTTCCTCGCGATGAAGCCGCGCGGTGTGATCTTCTCGGGCGGACCGGCCTCGGTCATCGACGAGGGTTCGCCGCGCGCACCGCATGCCGTGTTCGATGCCGGCGTGCCGATTCTCGCGATCTGCTACGGGCAGCAGACGCTGGCGCTGCAACTGGGCGGCAAGGTCGAGGGCGGGCACAACCGCGAGTTCGGCCGGGCCGATGTGCACATCCACGAGCCGAGCGCGCTTTACGAGGGCGTCTGGGAGATCGGCCAGCGCTACCCCGTGTGGATGAGCCACGGCGACCGCGTCACCGAGCTGCCCGAGGGCTTCCGCGTCGTTGCGACCTCGGAGAATGCGCCGTTCGCCATCGCGGTGAACGAGGACCGGCGGCACTACACCACGATGTTCCACCCGGAGGTCGTGCACACCCCGGACGGCGGCAAGCTGCTCGCCAACTTCGTGCACAAGATCTGCGGCATCCCCTCGAGCTGGACAATGGGCGCCTACCGCCAGCGTGCGATCGAGAAGATCCGGGCGCAGGTGGGCAAGGGCAGGGTGATCTGCGGGCTCTCGGGGGGCGTGGATTCCTCCGTTGCCGCGGTGCTGATCCATGAAGCGATCGGCGACCAGCTGACCTGCATCCTCGTCGACCACGGGCTGATGCGCCTCAACGAGGCGCAGGAGGTCGTGACGATGTTCCGCGACCACTACAACATTCCGCTGGTCCACGTGGACGCGAGCAAGCAGTTCATCGACGCGCTTGAGGGCGGCAGCGACCCCGAGACCAAGCGCAAGACCATCGGCCGGCTGTTCATCGAGACCTTCGAGGAAGAGGCCAAGAAGATCGGCGGGGCCGAGTTCCTGGCGCAGGGCACGCTCTATCCCGACGTGATCGAGAGTGTCTCATATTCCGGCGGCCCTTCGGTGACGATCAAGAGCCACCACAATGTCGGCGGGCTGCCGGCCCGCATGAACATGAAGCTGGTCGAGCCGCTGCGCGAGCTGTTCAAGGACGAGGTGCGGGCGCTGGGACGCGAGCTCGGGCTGCCCGACAAGTTCGTCGGCCGCCATCCCTTCCCCGGACCCGGCCTTGCGATCCGGTTGCCCGGTGGCGTATCGCGCGAAAAGCTCGACATCCTGCGGCAGGCCGATGCGATCTACCTTGACGAGATCCGCAAGTCCGGCCAGTACGACAAGATCTGGCAGGCGTTCGCCGTGCTGCTGCCGGTCCAGACGGTCGGTGTGATGGGCGACGGGCGCACCTACGAGTTCGTCTGCGCGCTGCGGGCGGTGACCTCGGTCGACGGCATGACCGCGGACTTCTATCCCTTCGACATGGCCTTCCTGGGCCGCACGGCGACGCGCATCATCAACGAGGTGCGCGGCATCAACCGGGTCGTCTACGACGTGACCAGCAAGCCCCCCGGCACGATCGAGTGGGAGTAGGGCTAGCTCTTGATCCGGATGCTGGTGTTGCCGCGTCCGAATTCCTGGACCAGCTCAAAGAGCAGCGCGGCATTCTCGGGATGCAGCCGCACGCAGCCGTGTGAGGCGGGCTTGCCCAGTGACTTGATGTGCGGCGTGCCGTGGATGGCAAAGCCCCCGCTGTAGAAGATCGAGTAGGGCATCGGCGCATCGTCGTACCTCTTGGAGTAGTACTCCTGGTACATGCGGACCGGACGGTAGCTGCCGGTCGGCGTGCGGTAGCCCTTCCTGCCGGTGGAGACCGGCCAGACATAGGCGACGTCGCCGTACATCCTCACGGTCATCTTCTGCTGCGACAGATCGACGGTGATCGAGAGCGGCGAGGCGGCCAAAGCCGGAGCCGCGCAGAAGGCGAGGAACAGGAAGATCAGAATGCGACGCAACATCTTGGCCCTCACGGATTGATCCAGGTAGATGGTTGCGAGCGGTGGAACTGCGGGTCAACTCACGGACGCGTGCTTAACCCGCTGTGGTTAATGGGAATCTTCGCGCGGCTTCGCGGGCCGGATGAACGCGTCGCCGGCTCGTTTGCATTGTAGAAGGCTCACCACTATGGTGCCGCCGATTTTCAGGGTGAGCTGACCAGGGCCTATGTCCAACGAGACCATTTTCCGCGAAGTCGACGAAGAGCTCCGCGGCGACCGCATGCGGAATTTCTGGCGGACGTTCGGCCCCTACATCATCGGTGCGGCGGTGCTGGTCGTGCTTGCGGTGGCGGTCAACGAAGGCTGGCGCTGGTGGCAGAGTTCGAACGCCTCGCGCTCGTCGGACCAGTTCTATGTCGCCCTCGAAGCGGCAGAGAAGGGCGACATCCCCGCGGCGCAGAAGGCTCTCGACGATGTCGAAGCGTCGGGCTCGGGCGGCTATCCCACCCTGGCGCGGTTTCGCGAGGCGGCGCTGCTGGCGCGCCAGGGCGACACCACCGGAGCGATCGCTGCCTACGACGCGCTGGCGACGAGCGAGAGCAATCAGCATCTGCGCGACCTCGCTTTGGTGCTCGGGGCCAACCTGCTCGTCGACAAGGGCGACGTTCCCGCCGTGCAGCAGCGCGTAGGCGGACTGCTCATCGAGGGCAACCCGATGCGCAATTCCGCGCGCGAGGCGCTCGGGCTGACGCAGTACAAGGCGGGCGACCTCAA
>JAEZBF010000125.1 GCA_023427545.1 Pseudomonadota bacterium | reverse complement strand
TGAACGGCTCGCGGAAGCTCGTCTCGAACAGCTCGATGAGGGCGGTAAGGTTGGTGTCGGCATCCTGGATGTGGAACACGCCGGCGCCGCCATTGCCGTAGAGCGGCTTGAGGATGATGTCGCCGTGTTCCCTTCGGAACGCATGGATCTGCGCACGGTCGCGCGTCACCAACGTCGGGGGCATCAGCTCGGGGAAGTCGGTGACAAGGATCTTTTCTGGCGCATTGCGTACGGCGGCCGGCGGGTTGACCACGTAAGTGCGCGGATGGATGCGCTCGAGCAGGTGCGTGATCGTCGTGTAGTTCATGTCGAACGGGGGGTCCTGGCGCATCAGGACGATGTCGTAGGTCGAGAGGTCCCGCCGGCTTGCCTCGCCGAGCCGGAAGTGCTCGCCCTTGGGGCGATCGAAAACCTCGATCGAGGCGACCTCGGCCGAGACGACGTTGTCTCGCAGCGCCAGGGAATAGGGCGTGTAGTACTCGACGACGTGCTTGCGTGCCTGTGCCTCGAGCATCAGCGCGAAGGTCGAGTCCCCCACCGGGTTGATCGACGCGATAGGGTCCATCTGCACGGCGATGTTCAACGGCATGCTTGCAAGTTCCTCACACCTGGAAGGCGTTGACCAGATGCCGTGGCAGCTTGCCCGGCGCAAGGAAAATCACGTCGAAGCGGAGCGGGGTGTCTGCGAGTTCAGGGTGGCGCATGAGGTAATACTGCGCGGCGCGGATTATGCGCTGCCGGTTGACGGCGCCGAGCGCCTCCGCCTCGATTCCAGCACGCTGGCGCGCCTTGACCTCGACGAATACCGTCACACCGAAACGGCGCGCGATGAGGTCGATCTCGCCGACCGGCGTCTTGAAGCGCCGCTCGATGATTCCATAGAGCTTGAGCTGCAGGAACAGCGCGGCGAGTGCTTCACCTCGGTGGCCGAAGGCTTCGGCCGCAAGCCGCCGGCTCCTCGGCTTTGATCGCGAGCGCGGCGGCATAGCCGTCCCTGCGTTTGAGGCTATATGCCTGTGCTACGGCATCCACTGCAGTCCGCAGCGGTTCGGCACCTAGCGCCTCGCGCAGTGCCTCCTGCCAGTCCGACGCCAGCGGAGCAGCGCCTTCCGGCGCGCCGGCAACGAGGATCACCGCTTCCCCCTTGGTTTCACTGCTCGCAAACTCGGGCGCGAGTTCGCCCAGGCTCCCGCGCGACAGCCGCTCGAACCGCTTGGTGAGCTCCAGCGCCACGGCCGCTTCGCGCGTGTCACCGAACGCCTCCGCCATGGCCGTAAGAGTCTTCTCCAGCCGCCGCGGCGACTCGTAGAACACCAGCGTTTCCTGGCGGTCGGCAAGTTCCGCGAGCGCGGCATCCCGCGCGCCGGTCTTGGCCGGCAGGAAGCCGATGAAGCTGAAGCTGTCGGTCGGAAGCCCGGCAACCGCGAGCGCCGACAGCAGTGCCGATGGACCAGGAACGGCGAAGACCGGCAGCGCGGCGGCGCGGACCGCCCGCACCAACGGAAACCCGGGGTCGGAAAGCAGCGGCGTCCCCGCGTCGGAGATCAGCGCCACCGCCCTGCCCTCACCCAGCAGGCCCAGAATGTCGTCGATCCGCTCGCGCTCATTGTGCTCGTGCAGCGCCTGGCGCTGGGTGCGAATGCCGTAGTGGTCGAGCAGCCGGGCGGAGAGCCGGGTATCCTCGCAGAGCACGAGATCGGCGGCCGCCAGAGTTTCCAGCGCGCGGATCGTGATGTCGCGCAGATTGCCGATCGGCGTCGCAACGACATAGAGCCCGGGTGCAAGGGGCGGCGCCGAAAACGCCGTGCCGGCAATGAAGTAGCTGGGCGGTGTCGCAGTGGGCATAGGCAGGCGCGGCCTTTATAGAGCGCAGCGGTTTTAGTATAGCTCGGCTCCGTTGGCCACGGCGGGGCGGAACTACCGTGGCATAACCGGCCACCCCAGCACCCGGGACAATCGCGTTGAAGACTATCTCCCAACTCCGCAGCCAGGCCGTGCGCCTGATGCTGCTCGGCCTGGTTCTCGCGGTCGCGGGCTGCAGCGGTTCGATGCCGCGGCTGGGCTCCTCGGGCAGCGACGACTTCGTCACGCCGCAAGAGGGGATGATCCTGCCGCAGGCCAAAGGCGAGACCTTCGGCACTGGACCGGTCCGCGTGGCGCTGCTCCTGCCGCTGACCGGCGACGGTGCGCTCGCCGGCGTCGGCACGTCCATGGCCAATGCCAGCAAGCTCGCGATCGACTTCATCGCAACGAGCACAACCATCCCCGACAATATCACCGTGGTGCTCAAGGATACCGGAACGAGCGCCGGCGGTGCGGCTTCGGCGGCAAGCCAAGCCTTGAGCGAGGGCGCGAGCCTGATCCTCGGACCGCTCAGGGCCGATCAGGTGACCGCCGCTGGCAAGGTGGCCCGCGCCGCCGGCATCCCGCTGATCGGCTTTTCCAACAACTCTGGTGTGGCGGGGCCGGGCGTTTACCTGCTCAACGTGTTGCCGGAAGTCGAGGCGCGGCGAAGCCTGCGCTACGTCGCCGGCAAGGGCCGCCAGTCGTTCGCGGCGATCTTTCCCACCACCGACTACGGGCGCATCCAGCAGAGCGCGTTCCAGCAGGCGGTCGCGGATCTTGGCCTCGGGGCGCGCGCGGTCTACACCTATTCGAGCGAAGCGGAGGCGCGCGCCGCCGTGCAGCAGGTGGCGCCGCTGCTCCAGGCCGGCCAGATCGATGCGCTGTTCCTGCCCGATCGCGCGACGGCGCCGAGCTTCGGCATCCTGCTCGAACAGGCGGGAGTGCCCCGCGGCAAGGTCCAGATCATCGGCTCGGCCGACTGGAATGCCGACGTCAACATCGGCAGCACGCCGTATCTCACCGGCGCAGTCTTCCCGGCAGTAGACGATGTCGGCTACCAGGCGCTGCGCAAGGAGTACGAAGCCAAGTTCGGCAAGACCCCGCACGCGCTCGCAACTATCGCCTACACCGCGACGATCCTCGCCAACGCCTCGTCTCTCTCGATGGGCACGCCGCGCTACGACCGCGCCCAGCTGACCCTGTCGGCAGGTTTCAACAGCCGCGACGGCATCTTCCGCTTCCTGCCCGACGGCCGCAGCGAATACGCGCTGGTGATGAAGGAAGTAACGAGCGGCGGCAGCAAGGTGGTCGACGCAGCGAAGCTTTAGCGGCTGCGCTGGTCCCTTCTCCCACGAGAGGAGAAGGGGGGGCTGCGGGCTTCAGGCCGCGAGGTCCGCCACCACGGCATCGAGCACGGGGAAACCTTTCTCCGTCACCCGCAGGTTGCCGTTGGGCAGGATCTCGACGAAGCCGATGCCCTGCAGCTCGTCGATCTGGCGCTGCGAGATACGGCGGCCGCTGAGTTTGGTGAAGCGGGCGGGATCGATGCCCTCGCGCAGACGCAGGCCCATCACCAGCAGCTCGTCGCCCTCTTCCTCCCAGCTGAGGATGTCGTCGGTGACGAGGCCGTGGCCGCGCATCGAGACCTTCTTGGCCCACTCGAACGGCATCTTTTCGGCCGAGGTGGCGTGGCGCTGGTTGCCGACCAGCAGCCGGCCATGGGCGCCCGGACCAACCCCGACATATTCGCCATAGCGCCAGTAGAGGAGGTTGTGGCGGCTCTCCTGACCGGGCACGGCGTGATTTGAAATCTCGTAGGCCGGCATGCCGGCTTCCCGGGTCAGCTCCTGCGTCAGCTCGTAGAAGTCGGCACTCAGGTCCTCGTCGGGCATCTTGAGCTTGCCGGCCATCGCGAGGTCGAAGTAGCGCGTCCCCTCCTCGATAGTGAGCTGGTAGAGCGAGATGTGGCCGCGGGCGAGCCAGAGCGCCTCGGTCAGCTCGTCGCGCCAGTCCTCGAGCGTCTGGCGCGGACGGGCGTAGATGAGGTCGAAGCTCGACCGCGGGAAGATCGATTGCGCCAGCCGTACGGCGGCGATCGCCTCGTCGACCGTATGACGGCGGCCGAGTTCGGCGAGCGGGCCTTCGCGCAGCGACTGGACGCCGAGCGAGACGCGGTTCACCCCGGCGGCGCGATAGCCGCGGAAGCGGCCGCCTTCGACGCTGGTGGGATTGGCTTCGAGGGTGATCTCGGCGTTCCGGTCCACTTCCCAGTAACGGCCGATCGCCTCGAGAATGCCGGCAACAGAGCGCGGGTCCATCAGCGAGGGCGTGCCGCCACCGAAGAAGACGCTCTGCACCCGTCGTCCGGGCACTTTTTCCGCATAGTGCTCCAGTTCGCGGGCATAGGCGGTGACGAACGCCGCCTCGTCGAACTCGCCGCGATGAACGTGCGAGTTGAAGTCGCAATAGGGGCACTTGGCGGCGCAGAACGGCCAGTGCACGTAGATGCCGAAGAGGCCATTGCCGCGACTGGAGGTGTCCAGCGCCACAGGGCTCAGCGTGTCAGTGCTGCTCAAGCGCCGCCTCCACGAACTTGGCGAGGGCCCGCGCGCGGTGGGAGAGGCCGGGCTGTCCGCGCACGAAGGAATGCTTGGCCGATGACGGCATCTCCCCGAAGGTGACGTCGAATCCGTCCGGCATGAACACGGGATCGAAGCCGAAGCCCATGTCGCCACGCGGCGGCCAGACCAGCGTGCCCTCGACCTTGCCGATGAAGAGCTCGACACGTCCATCGGGGTGGGCGAGGCAGAGCGTGGCGTTGAACGAGCCGCGGCGCCGGGCCGGTGTATCGGCGCCTGCCGCCTGCAGGGCATCCTCGACGCGACGCATGCCGACGCCGTAGTCGCGCACCGTGCCGTTGCCTGCCCAGTTGGCGGTATAGACGCCGGGCTGGCCGCCGAGCGCATCGACGCAGAGGCCGGAATCGTCGGCGAGCGCCATGCTCCCCGAGCCCTGGGCCGCCGCATGGGCCTTGAGCCGCGCATTCTCGATGAAGGTGGTGCCGGTCTCCTCGGGTTCGGGCAGGCCGAGGTCGCCGGCCGAGACGAGATCGAGGCCGAAGTCGGCAAGCATATCACGCAGTTCGGCCAGCTTACCGCGATTGTGGGTGGCCAGAACCAGCCGGTCGCCGCGGCGGAGTCTGAGCCGCTCGGCGTTCATGAGGCTAGCGCCGCGCGTTGCAGGGCGGTGAGCTCGCCGATGCCCTTTTCGGCGAGCACCATCAGGCTGTCGAGCTCGGCGCGGGAGAACGGATGCTGCTCGGCGGTGCCCTGGATTTCGACGAAGTGGCCGCTGCCGGTCAAAACGAAGTTGGCGTCGGTGTGGGCTTCCTGATCCTCGAGGTAGTCCAGGTCGAGTACGGGAGTGCCGCGGTAGATGCCGCAGGAGACGGCGGCGACGGTATCGCGCAGCGGCTCGCCGCGGGTCAGCTCGCGCGCCTTGAGCCAGGCGATGGCATCGGCGAGGGCGACATAGGCGCCGGTGATCGAAGCGGTGCGGGTGCCCCCGTCGGCCTCGAGGACGTCGCAGTCGAGGGTGATCTGGTTCTCGCCCAGCGCCTGCATGTCGACGATCGCACGTAGCGAGCGGCCGATCAGGCGCTGGATTTCCTGCGTGCGGCCGGACTGCTTGCCCAGCGTCGCCTCGCGGCGGGTGCGGGTGTCGGTAGCGCGCGGCAGCATGCCGTACTCGGCGGTGACCCAGCCGAGCCCCTGCCCGCGCCGCCATGACGGCAGCGTGGTCTCGACCGTGGCGGTGACGTAGACGCGAGTGCCGCCGAAGACGACGAGGCACGATCCCTCGGCCTTGGGCGCGACGTTGCGCGTGAGCGTGACCGCTCGCATCTGGTCGAAGGCGCGTCCGGAGGGTCGCATGCAGGCAAATCACCGCGGGTTGTTAGCGTTAACCGCCTCTTAACCCTAGCGGCTGGGGGGAACAAGGTTGGGAGCGCTTTGACTCCCGGGGGATTTCACCTAAATGGTGAACGCGCCAGCAGCTCCCCCGTCCGATCGCGAGGCAGATGAGCAAGCCGTCCGAAGATTTCCTCGCCGTCCTAAACGCGCGCAGCCAGGATATCTTCAAGAAGCTGGTTGAGCGCTATCTCGAGACCGGCAGCCCGGTGGGCTCGCGCGACCTGTCGCGGTTGCTCGAGAGCGGCCTCTCCCCCGCCTCCGTGCGCAACGTTATGGCGGACCTCGAGGATCTCGGCCTTATTGCAGCGCCGCACACTTCCGCGGGACGGCAGCCGACGCAGGAGGGCTTGCGCTTCTTCGTCGACGCCATGCTCGAGGTCGGCGCCGTCGACCAGCGCGAACGCGAGCGGATCGAGCGCAACATCGAGCGCGAGGCGCACCAGGGCTCGCTCGAGGACTTGCTGACTGAAGCGAGTAACACGCTTTCGGGCCTCAGCCGCGGCGCCGGGGTGGTGATCGCCAGCAAGTCCGACATGGTGATGCGGCACATCGAGTTCGTGCGGCTCGACGCCCAGACGGCGATGGCGATCCTCGTCGGCCAGGACGGGCAGGTCGAAAACCGCATCGTGCCGCTGCCGCCTGGCTTGACTGCCAGCGCCCTCACGCAGGCCTCGAACTATCTCGCCAGCATCGCCGTGGGCCGGACTTTGTCCGAGGCCCGGGCCGCCCTGCTCGCGCAGCGCGCCGAGCAGCGTGCGGAAATCGACGAGCTCGCTCAGAAGCTCGTCGAGCAGGGGCTGGCGACCCTCTCCGCCGGAACCGCCGCGAGCCCGCCGACCGTCATCGTTCGCGGTCGTGCCAATCTCATCAACGATGCGATGGCCTCGGACGAACTCGCCCGCATGCGCCGGCTGTTCGACGAGCTCGAAAGCAAGGACGGACTGATCGCACTGCTCGGCGATGCAGAGGCGGCGCAGGGGGTCCGTATCTTCATCGGCAGCGAGAACAAGCTGTTTTCGCTCTCCGGCTCCTCGGTGATCCTCTCGCCCTACAAGGATGCCAACGAAAAGGTCGTGGGCGTGCTCGGCGTCATCGGCCCGACCAGATTGAACTATGCGCGCATCGTTCCCGTTGTGGACTACACGGCCCAGGTCATCTCGCAGATGATGGGCCGCAAGACCCCCAGCTGAGAGCTTAATGTCACCTTGAATGTTGAGGCGATACGTCCGATATGCGGCACCAATCCTGACATCAGCACACCGGAACAATCGTGATGATGAGCGACGACACGACGACGCCCGGCGAAGAGCCAGAA
>JAEZBF010000124.1 GCA_023427545.1 Pseudomonadota bacterium | reverse complement strand
GCAGATCTTCATCGAGGGCAAGAACGTCACCTGGGAGGAGCCCAAGGACCGCGGCATCGGCATGGTGTTCCAGTCCTACGCGCTCTATCCGCAGATGACGGTCGAGAAGAACCTCAGCTTCGGGCTGCGCGTCGCCGGCATGCCCAAGGCCGAGATCGACCAGCGGGTCGCACGTGCCGCCGAAATCCTGCAGATCGAGCCGCTTCTGCAGCGTAAGCCTGCACACCTCTCCGGCGGCCAGCGGCAGCGCGTCGCCATCGGCCGCGCACTGGTCCGCGACGTCGACGTGTTCCTCTTCGATGAGCCCCTGTCGAACCTCGACGCCAAGCTCCGCTCCGACCTTCGCGTTGAGATCAAGCGCCTGCACCAGCGGCTCAAGAACACGATGATCTACGTCACCCACGATCAGATCGAGGCGATGACGCTCGCCGATCGCATCGCGGTCATGAAGAACGGCATCATCCAGCAGCTGGACAGCCCGCACACGATTTACAACCGGCCGGTCAACCTCTTCGTCGCCGGCTTCGTCGGCTCGCCCACGATGAACTTCCTGCAGGGCAGGGTGGAGGGCCAGCAGTTCGTCGCGGATGGCGTGTCGATCCCGGTCGGCACCT
The DNA here is from genome assembly GCA_023427545.1 of Pseudomonadota bacterium. GTDB lineage: Bacteria > Pseudomonadota > Alphaproteobacteria > Rhizobiales > Devosiaceae > JAEZBF01. The sequence continues at coordinate 5,422 of JAEZBF010000124.1, read as the reverse complement.
ACCGCTACGACAGCGGCGCGCCCGGCGGCGCGTTCGAAGCCGTCCTCGGTGTGCGTCCCGAGCACATCGTCGTCGGCGACGAAGCGGCGGCAATGCCCTACAATACCGAGGTAGAGATCGAAATCATCGAGCCGATGGGCGCCGATACGCTCGCCTGGACCCGCCTCGGAACCCAGCCGCTCACGCTCCGCTGCGAAACCGAGATCGGCATCCAGGTGGGCCAGAAACTGCGGATCGGCTTCGACCCGGCGCGTGGCTCGATCTTCGACGCCAAGAGCAGCCAGCGCGTCTGAGCCGCTACTCGGAGAGATATTTCTCAGTCCCCGACCAAAGCCTACTTGCGCCAGCGGACAAGTGGCGTCACTGCGACACGCCCGCGGCGGTTGGGCAACAGACAACCAGAGGATCGACTGACATGGACTTTTCCTACCAGCTCTACAGCGCGCGGAATGCCACCTCGCTGGAGGAGACGCTCAAGACGCTCAAGGAGCTCGGCTACACCCAGGTCGAGGGCTGGGGCGGCCAGTTTGGCGATCCTGCGGGTCTGGCAGAGACGCTGAAGAAGGTCGGGCTGAGCATGCCCACCGCCCACATCGGCTACGCCCAGCTCGAGGATACGAGCAAGGCGATCGAGATCGCCCGGACCGTGGGCATTAAGACGATCTACTGCCCGGCGCCTCCGTCCTCCGACTACCGCGAAGGCAAGGGCAGCTGGCAGCAGCTTGGGCAGGGCCTCAAGCGTATCTCCGAAGGCCTGCGCGCCGGGGGCATCGCCTTCGGCTACCACAACCATCATTGGGAGTTTCAGCAGGGGGCCGACGGCAAGTTCCCGATCGAGATCCTGTTCGAGGAAGCTCCCGAGCTCGAGTGGGAAATGGACCTCGCCTGGGTGGTGAAGGGCGGTCAGGACCCGGTCGCGTGGATGGACAAGCAGGGGAGCCGGATCACTGCGATCCACGTTAAGGACATCGCTCCGGCCGGCGAGAAGATGGACGAAGACGGCTGGGCCGACGTCGGCACCGGCACGCTCGACTGGAAGCAGCTCCTCGCAGATGCCAAGTCGAAGACCCGGGCGCAGTACTTCGTCGCCGAACACGACAAGCCCAGCGATCCGATCCGCTTCGCGCGGCAGTCGATCGCCGCCGTCAAGCAGTGGATGTGATCATGGCCAAGACCTACGGCGTCGGCATCATGGGTGCCGGCAACATCTCCGCCGCTTACCTCCGCCTCGCGCCGCTGTTCAAGGGACTGGAGGTGCGAGCCGTCGCCGACATCATCCCCGAAGCCGCCAGGAAGCGGTCCGAGGAGTTCGGCGTCTCCGCCCAGACGCCCGACGAGCTGCTCAAGAACAGCGAGATCGACGTCATCGTGAACCTGACGGTCCCCGCGACCCACTACAAGGTCACGATGGACGCGCTCTCGGCGGGCAAGCATGCTTATTCCGAGAAGCCGTTCGTGCTCTCGCTCGAGGAGGGCACGGCGGTGCGCAAGGCAGCCGACGACCGCAAGCTGCGCGTCGGCTCGGCGCCTGACACCTTCCTCGGCGGCGCACACCAACAGGCGCGGCAGATTATCGACTCCGGCAAGCTCGGCAAGATCATGAGCGGCACTACGCACGTCATGAGCCGGGGCATGGAGCACTGGCATCCGAACCCGGATTTCTTCTTCCAGGTCGGCGCTGGCCCGGTACTCGACGTCGGCCCCTACTACGTCACCGATCTCATCCACCTGATCGGACCGGTCAAGCGAGTCACCGCCTTCACGACGATGGCCCGTGCCGAGCGTGAGGTCACCGCCGAGGGGCCGTATAAGGGTACGAAGATCAAGGTCGGCACGCCGACCACGATTCACGGTGTGCTGGAATTTCACAACGGCGCGGTCGTCACCGTTGGCGCCAGCTGGGATGTCGCGAGCCACGGCCACCACAACATCGAACTCTACGGCGTCGATGGCACGGTCTATGTGCCTGATCCAAACTTCTTCGGCGGCAAGCTGGTCACAACCGACGTCGCGGGAACAAAGACCGAGGTCGAGCCGTGGGACCACCCGTTCGGCAAGATAAACCAGACCGACAACTCGGGGAACCAGCGTGCGAACTACCGCACCGCCGGACTCGCCGACATGATGGCCTCGATTGCCGAGGGTCGGCCCGCCCGCTGCGGGCTCGATGTCGCGCTCCACGCGGTGGATGTCATGACCAGCCTGCTCAAGGCGGGAGAGCAGGGGCAGGTCCTCACGCTGACGACCACCTGCGAACGCCCGGCGGCGCTCGGCCCCGAGGAGGCTCGCGCGCTGCTGAAGTAGTCGTCTAGGAGCGGGCCATGTGCCCGCCCGGTTCATTGTGGAGGGGGAGACCGTGAAGTTCATCATCGGCACATTCTGCTTCAAGCCGGGAAGGCGCGACGCGCTGCTCGCCGAAATTCAACCGCTGATCGAGGATGTACGCCGCGAGGAGGGAAACGTCTTCTTCGAGTTCAACCCCAAGCTCGACGACCCCGACGCCGCGTTCCTCTGCGAGTGCTTTGTCGACGATGCCGCTCACCGCTTCCACCAGACGCTGCCGCACTTCCATACGATGATTGGGAAGATCACGGCAGCCATGATCGAGTCCGATGTGAACGTGCACTTTGCCGACAGCGTGTTCAGGGACACCTGATCGCCCACCGCTCTGGGTTCAAACCTGCGCCCGGCTTGACAGTTCAACCTTGCCGGTGAAGGTTCGCGGCACACCGGAACAGCGGCGCTGAGGTACGTCAGCCAAGCCGCGCCCATCAGGGGGGAATAGATGAAGACGATCAAGGGACCGGCCATCTTCCTTGGCCAGTTCGCCGGCGACGTCGCGCCGTTCGACAATCTGGACAACATCGCGAAGTGGGCCGGCAGCCTCGGCTACAAGGGTATCCAGCTCCCCGCCTGGGCCGGTCAGCTGATCGACCTCGAGAAGGCGGCGACCAGCCAGGCCTATGCGGACGATCTGCACGCGACCACCCGCAAGCATGGCGTCGAGATCACCGATCTCACCACCCACCTGCAGGGCCAGTTGATCGCGGTGCATCCCGCCTATGACACCGCGTTCGACGGCTTCGCGCCGGCCAGCGTCCACAACAATCCCAAGGCCCGGCAGGAATGGGCCGTGCAGCAGCTGATGTGGGCGGCCAAGGCGAGCAAGAACATGGGCTTCAAGGTCCACGCGACCTTCTCGGGCGCGCTCGCCTGGCCTTTCATCTATCCCTGGCCACAGCGCCCCGCAGGGCTGATCGAGGAAGCCTTCGCCGAACTGGCCCGCCGCTGGACACCGATCCTCGACGAGTTCGACCGCAACGGCGTCGACGTCTGTTACGAGATCCACCCCGGTGAAGATCTCCACGACGGGATCACCTACGAGATGTTCCTCGAGGCGACCAATAATCACCCCCGCGCGAATATCCTCTACGACCCCAGCCACTTCATCCTGCAGGCGCTCGATTATCTCGCCTACATCGATATCTACCACGACAAGATAAAGATGTTTCACGCCAAGGACGCCGAGTTCAATCCCAGCGGCAAGCAGGGCGTCTACGGCGGCTATCAAGGCTGGGTGCAGCGCGCCGGCCGCTTCCGCTCGCTTGGCGACGGCCATGTCGATTGGGCGGCCGTGTTCTCCAAGCTGACGCAGTACGATTTCGACGGCTGGGCCGTACTCGAGTGGGAAGATGCCATGAAGCACCCCGAGCAGGGCGCTTCCGAGGGCGCGCCATTCATCGAGCAGCACATAATTCGGGTGACCGAGCGGGCCTTCGACGACTTCGCGTCCTCGGGCACCGATCTTGCGGCGAACCGCAAGATGCTCGGCCTCGATCGCTAGAGGGGGGACAAGATGGCTGAAACCGGAGCACGACGCATTCGCCTGGGCATGGTCGGTGGCGGCACCGGCGCCTTCATCGGCTATGTGCATCGCATCGCGGCGCGTCTCGATGGCGACTACGAGCTCGTCGCCGGCGCGCTGTCGTCGCGCCCTGACGTCGCGCGCGAGTCCGGCCGCAACGTCGGCCTCGCCGAGGACCGCATCTACGACAGCTGGCAGCAGATGGTGGAGGCGGAGAGCCGCCGCCCCGACGGCATCGAAGCGGTCTCTATTGTCACGCCGAACAACGTCCACTTCGCGCCGGCGAGGGCCTTCCTCGAAGCAGGCATCCACGTCATCTGCGACAAGCCGCTGACTTCCACACTCGAGGACGCGCGTGCCCTCGCCGCCGTGAAGCCCAAGAAGGGCGCCAAATTCCTCCTCACCCACAACTACACCGGCTATCCGCTCATTCGGCAGGCGCGGGAACTGGTGAAATCAGGCGCGCTCGGAAAAATTCGCGTCGTCCAGGCCGAGTACCCGCAAGACTGGCTTTCCGCGCCGGCCGATCCCGGCAACAAGCAAGCCGCCTGGCGCACGGATCCGGCCCGCTCCGGCGCCGGTGGTGCGATCGGCGACATCGGCACCCACGCCTATAATCTCGCGCGGTTCGTTACCGGGCTGAAGACGGAGGCGGTCAGCGCCGATCTCCAGAGCTTCGTCAAGGGCCGCAAGGTCGACGACAACGTCCACATCCTGCTCCGCTTCCAGGGCGGCGCGCGCGGCATGCTCTGGGCAAGCCAGGTCGCGCCCGGCAACGAGAACGGCCTGCAGCTGCGCGTCTACGGCGAGAAGGCGGGCCTTTCCTGGCGGCAGGACAATCCCAACCAGATGTGGTTCACCGAGCTCGGCAAGCCGGCAACTCTGCTCACCCGCGGCGGCGCCATCAGCCAGCCACCGGCCGCGAGCATGAATGTGCGCATTCCCGGGGGTCACCCGGAGGGATACCTCGAGGCGTTCGCGACCCTCTACAGCCAGTTCGCCGAAGTCATCCGCGGCACCGGCAAAGCCTACGCGCCGCTGCTGCCCAGCCTCGCAGATGGCGTCGAGGGCCTCGAGTTCATCACCGCCGCCATCCAGTCGAGCCGCAACGATGGCAAATGGACAAGGTTCAGCGACGTGTGAGCGATGCCGACTGTTCTTCGGCTCGATGGGTATCGCTTCTATTTCTATAGCCGCGAGCCCGGGGAACCGCCGCATATCCATGTGGAATGGGGTGACAGCCTGGCCAAGTACTGGCTGGAGCCCGTAGAACTGGCGTCCTCGAAACGATTTAAGGATCACCAGCTGCGCGTCATTCGCCAACTCGTGCTACAACACCGAGCCACGTTGCTGAAAGCTTGGCATGAGCATTTTGACACTGACCACTGATCCGCTTGCTATCGACGTCGATGTTACCGACGAGCGTCTTCGTGTCGTTCTCGAGGACGGACGGGAACTCACCGTGCCGCTTGAGTGGTACCCTCGACTGCGTGAAGCGAGCGCGGAGGAGCGCCGCAACTGGCGTTTGATCGGGCACGGGGAAGGGATCCATTGGCC
>JAEZBF010000089.1 GCA_023427545.1 Pseudomonadota bacterium | reverse complement strand
AGCCGGTCTTCGCGTTCCAGCCGCGCGAGCATTACGAGCTCGGCGAAGCCAGCGGCCAGATGGATTTCGAGACCGCCGCCAAGCTCAGCGGCAGCCGCTTCGTGGTGCTGAAATCCGAGCTCGCCCGCCTCGAGCGCGCCCTCGGCCAGTTCATGCTCGATCTCCACACCGAAGAGCACGGCTACACCGAGATACAGCCGCCGCTGCTGGTGCGCGACGAGGCGCTGTTCGGAACGAACCAGCTGCCGAAGTTCAAAGATGACCTCTACCGAACCTTTCCCGGCGCTCTAGACATTGCCTGGCTGGAGGAACGAGTTACGTCGAAGCTCGAAGAGGAGCGGGCTGCTGTCGGCGACTTATCAGGGCTGCAGGATCGAACAGCGGTGCTGGGGGATTTACTTAGAGAGATCATCGGCGATCCGGACTCCAGCAGGTGGCTCATCCCCACCGCCGAAGTCCCGCTCACTAACCTCGTCCGCGAGTCCATCCTCGCCGAGGCCGAGCTCCCGCTCCGCTACACGGCGCTGACCCCGTGCTTCCGCTCCGAGGCAGGCTCGGCGGGGCGCGATACCCGGGGCATCATTCGCCAGCACCAGTTCGACAAGGTGGAGCTGGTCTCGATCACCACACCCGAGACCTCCTCGGACGAGCTCGAGCGCATGCTTGCCTGCGCCGAGGAGGTGCTCAAGCGGCTCGACCTCCACTACCGCATCGTCACGCTCTCGACCGGCGACATGGGGTTCGGTGCGCAAAAGACCTACGACATGGAGGTCTGGCTGCCCGGGCAGGACACCTATCGCGAGATTTCCTCGTGCTCGGTGTGCGGCGATTTCCAGGCCCGCCGCATGGATGCGCGCTATCGCGACGCCGAGGGCAAGGTGCGGCACGTCCACACCCTCAACGGCTCGGCGCTGGCCGTGGGGCGGACGCTGGTGGCCGTGATGGAGAACTTCCAGGACGAGGACGGCTCGATCGCCATCCCGCCCGCGCTCGTGCCCTACATGCGCGGCAAGACCCGGATCGGCGCCCGCGCGTGAGAGTTCTCCTTACCAATGACGACGGCATCGATGCGCCGGGCCTCGAGGTCATGCGCAGGATTGCGCGCGAGCTCAGCGACGACGTCTGGGTCGTGGCGCCCGGCGGCAACCAGAGCGGGGCAGGGCACCGCTTCACCTTCGGCCGCGAGCTCAAGCTCGAGGAACGCGGTGCGCGCGAGTTCGCCGTCATCGAGGGCACGCCGGCCGATTGCGTCGTTGCCGGCTGCACGCATGTGCTGAAGGACAAGCCACCCGACGTCGTCCTCTCGGGCGTCAACAACGGCCAGAACCTTGGCGACATCATCCACTGCTCGGGCACCGCGGCCGGCGCGCGCGAGGGGACGCTCCAGGGCGCCATCGGGATCGCCATGAGCCAGGGGGTCGATTACGAGCGCGGCCTCGCGGTCGACTGGGCCAACGCCACCCGCTACGGCGCAGAGATCGTGCGCGGCATCCTTGCGGGCAACACCGGCCGCGACACGTTCTACAACGTCAATTTCCCCTACTGCCCGCCGGACGAGGTCTCCGGCCCGCGCATCGTCGAAGCGCAGCGCTTCTCGCGCTCGCCCATGCGCTACTATCCCAGCGACAACGCCGGCTTCTTCTTCGTCGCCATCCCGGAAACGCCGCTGCCGCTCGAGGCAACCCACGATTTCCAGATGCTCCACCATGAGCGGGCGATCACCGTCACCCCCATCGCGCTCCGGCAGACCGACGCGCGCATGGTCGACCGCCTCAAGCAGCACCTGCGCTAGCAGCTGTTCCGGCGGCTCTGCCGGAGCTGGTTCCACCCTCCGCGTGCCCGCTCCCGCTCACTTCCACGGGTAACCTTACTCACCCGCTAACCCAACTCACAGATAATCGCGCAATTCGCTTCGTCTTTAAGTCGGTTTTTACCTTAACCGCCTAGTCTCGGAAGCGTCGAGTAGCTGCGTAGTGAGTGGTTTGATGAGTATTCGCGTCTCCGCAAAAGTGCTCAAGAGCACGGCGATCGTTGCGGTGGTGGCCGGAGCCGCCGCGCTCTCTGGCTGCTCCTCCATGGGCGGCGGCCTCTTCCGCGATCCTACCGTCACCGGCTCGGCCTCGGTCAACGGCGCCGGCAACGTCAACCAGCCGATGCCCTCGATCGTCGGCGGCAGCCGGCGCGTCGCCGCCGGCCCCTACGTTCCGCCCAACGATATCGGCGGCGCCGGCGGCAACGGTTTTGCCGCCAGCCAGCCGATGGCCCCGATGACGCCGGTCCGCAGCGGCTCGGTGCAATCGCAGGACCTGCCCGCTCTCACCTCGTCAACCGCCACTGGAAACACCGCCATGCCCGCTCCCTCTGCTGCTCCGGTCGCCGTCGGACCCAAGGGTCCGGCAATGGTCGCCACCGCTCCCGCCGCCTCGGCACCCAATCTCACCGTGGTGCCCCCGAATGCCTATACCCACACCATCGCCAGCGGCGAGTCGCTCTACACCATCGCCCGCCGCTACGATGTCACCGCCCAGGCGATCGTCCAGGCCAACGGCTTCTCCTCGCCCGACAAGATCTTCGTGGGCCAGAAGCTGATCATCCCCGGCCGTCCCGACCAGCTCGCGGCCAAGGACAAGGG
>JAEZBF010000026.1 GCA_023427545.1 Pseudomonadota bacterium | reverse complement strand
GACCGGCATCGTCTCCAACCATCCGCTGGAGACCTACGCCCATCTCGACTTCACCGGCGTGACCTTCCACCATTTGCCGGTGACCAAGGCCACCAAGATGGAGCAGGAGGCGGAGGTCTGGCGCCTGTTCCAGGAGAGCCGCTCCGACCTGATGGTGCTGGCGCGCTACATGCAGGTGCTGTCGGACGGGCTCTCGGCCAAGCTGCCGGGGCGCTGCATCAACATCCACCACTCCTTCCTGCCCGGCTTCAAGGGCGCGCGCCCCTACCACCAGGCGCATGCGCGCGGCGTCAAGCTGATCGGCGCCACCGCCCACTACGTCACGCCCGACCTCGACGAGGGCCCGATCATCGAGCAGGAAACCGCCCGGGTCACCCACGCGATGAGTCCTGACGATCTCGTCGCCGCCGGCCGAGACATCGAGAGCCGCGTCCTCGCCCGCGCCGTCTAGCTCCACCTCGAAAACCGCGTAATGCTCAACGGCAGCAAAACGGTAGTGTTCGGCTGAAGGTTGAACGTCAGCGGTTTTTCGTGTACGAATAATCGATGCGCATCGTCTGGGACGAGCCGAAGCGGCTCCAGAACCTCACACTGCGGAATCTCGATTTTGCCGAGTTGGATGAGGACTTCTTCGAGAGAGCCGTACAGGTCCAGGCAAGAGCGGGAGGCGTATGGCGATAGGTATGTTTCGGGGTCACATGCTTGCAGTAGTATTCAAGCCGCTTGGCTCGGAAGCAGTTTCAATCGTCTCGGTGCGCATCGCCAACCGTAAGGAAAGAACCATTGTATGAAGCCGAAGATTCCCGACCTTACGGACGAAGAAGAAGCCGAGATCCAGCGTCAGATTGCCGAGGATCCTGACGACTTTACCCCCACGGACGAAGAACTGGCTCAGGCACGGCCGTTCGCCGAAGTCTTTCCCGAGCTGATGGAGAGCATCCGTCGCTCGCGGGGCCGGCCCCGCAGTCCAGCCCCGAAAGAGGCTGTGACGCTGCGGCTCGATCCGGCCACTCTCGAGCGCTTCAAGGCTGCGGGCGATGATTGGCGCGCCCGCATGGCCGAAGTGCTCGACAAGGCCAAGGTCTGACGCTTAGCTCCGTTCGTACAGCCGCCAGCGTTTCGGCCGGAAAGCTATCCGCGTCTTCTCCCCCGCCGGATGGTCGAACGGGAGGTCGATTTCGACCCGGTTCTGCTGCCCGCCGATCTCGAGCTCGACGCGCCGTGTGCCACCCACCCGACGGCTCGCCGCAACCACCCCGGCGAGCGCCGCGCCATCCTCAACCAGCTCGACATCGTGCGGCCGGAAATAGAGCTGCCCCGCGCCAGCGGCCGTCCCCCCCGAGGGGATGCCGATCGCCCTGCCCCCGACCCAGAGCTCGTGGTTGTCCACCTCCACCGGCAGTGCACTCGATTCCCCGATGAAACCGAAGACGAACGGCGAGTTGGGCCGGTCGTAGACATCGTCCGGCGTGCCGACCTGCTCAATTGCGCCCTGGCTCATCACCACCAGCCGGTCCGCGAGCTCGAGCGCCTCCTCCTGATCGTGCGTCACGAACACCGTGGTGTGGCCGGTCCGGTCGTGAATCTCACGCAGCCATTTGCGCAGCTCCTTGCGCACCTGCGCATCGAGCGCCCCGAACGGCTCGTCGAGCAGAAGCACCGCCGGCTCGATGGCAAGCGCCCGCGCCAGCGCCACGCGCTGCCGCTGGCCGCCCGAGAGCTGGTTGGGATAGCGGTTGTGCAGCCCCCCAAGCTGCACTAGCTCGAGCAGCTCCAGAGCCCGCCGACGGATCTCCGTGCGCGGCGGCCGGGTCGCGCGCGGACGCACCCGCAGCCCGAACGCGATGTTGTCGAGGATCGTCATGTGCCGGAACAGCGCATAGGCCTGGAACACGAAGCCGACATTGCGCTCCTGCACCGTCTTGCTCGAGGCATCCTGGTCGCCAAAGAAGATGCGCCCGGCGGTGGGCGTTTCGAGACCCGCGATCAGCCGCAGCAGCGTCGTCTTGCCCGAGCCGGACGGCCCCAGCAGGGCGATCAGTTCGCCCGAACGGATGTCAAGCGACACATCGTTCAGCGCCGGGTAGCGCGAGAACTCCTTGCGCACGTTCTGGACGCGAATTTCCAAGGTGCTTGCCCCTCTTCTGCGATCAGTGGCGGCGCGTGCCGGCGAGCTCGTCCCCGTAGCGGAACTCGAGCACGGTCTTGAAGATCAGCGTCACCAGCGCCAGCATCGCCAGCAGCGAGGCCATCGCGAACGCCGCGGTGAAATTGTACTCGTTGTACAGAATCTCGATGTCGAGCGGCATCGTCGTGGTCTTGCCTCGGATGTGGCCCGAGACCACCGACACCGCGCCGAACTCGCCCATTGCCCGAGCGTTGCAGAGCAGCACGCCATAAAGCAGCCCCCAGCGAATGTTCGGCAGCGTCACGCGCATGAATGTCTGCCAGCCGGTTGCGCCCAGCGAGATTGCCGCCTCTTCGTCGACGCTGCCCTGGTCCTGCATCAGCGGGATCAGTTCGCGCGCGATGAAGGGAAACGTGACGAAGATCGTCGCCAGCACGATGCCGGGCACTGCGAAGATGATCTGGATGCCGTGCGCCTGCAGGAATGGCCCGAACCAGCCCTGCGCTCCGAACAGCAGGACGTAGACCATCCCTGACACCACCGGGGAGATCGAGAATGGCAGGTCGATCAGCGTCGTCAGGAAGGCCTTCCCCTTGAACTCGTACTTGGCGATGCACCACGCGGCCATCACCCCGAAGATGAGGTTGAGCGGCACCGAGATCAGGGCCACGAGCAGCGTCAGCTGGATCGCGGCCTGTCCGCCGCGGTCGGCGAACGCCGCGAGATAGGCCTGAGTGCCCTTGCGGAACGCTTCGATGAAGACGAGGAGGAGCGGCAGGACCAGCACCACCAGCATGAAAACGACCGCGATGCCGATAAGGGTCACCCGGATCCAGGTCCTCTCGGTAGTCGGGCGGGTGTGGCTGTGCGGCGGCTCCGGCGGCCGCCTGCTGTCGTAGACGACGACGTCCTGCTCATACGCCATCGCCAAACCTCCTGCGGCTCCACACCTGGATCAGGTTGATGACGAGCAGCATCACGAAGGCGATGATCAGCATGATGCCGGCGATCACCGAAGCCCCCGCCTGGTCGAACTCTTCGAGCTTGATGACGATGAGCAGCGGCGCGATTTCCGACACGTTCGGCAGGTTGCCGGCGATGAAGATCACTGAGCCGTATTCCCCAACGGCCCGCGCAAAGGCGAGCGAAAAGCCGGTGAGGACGGCCGGGGTGAGGCGCGGCAGGATCACCCGCGTGATCGTCTGCCACCGGTTCGCGCCGAGCGTCGCCGCCGCCTCCTCGAGCTCCTGCTCGAATTCCTCGAGCACCGGCTGCACGGTGCGCACCACGAACGGCAGACCGATGATGATCTGCGCGATGACGATGCCAGTCGGCGTGTAGGCGATCTTCCAGCCCAGGTGCAGCGGACCGTTGGCAGACACCAGCCAGCCGATCCATCCCTTGGGC
>JAEZBF010000424.1 GCA_023427545.1 Pseudomonadota bacterium | reverse complement strand
GGGCTGAGCCGCCGAAACGTACTGTCTGTCCGACTGTCTGTCCTCTCTGATTGGGCGTCTCAAGATCGTCTCGACCAAGCACGCGATCCGGCACTATCAGGCAAAGGTATTCCACTGCTGCGGCTCGCGGCAGGATCCGTTGATCGAGCGCTGGTGCTTGCAGATTGCGTATCCGACCTGGTGCTCTTCGTCCCACTCCCAAGCACTGCCGGGGGCGCGCCGTTCCGAACCGGCACGCGAGCTTCTGGGCATCTAAGCTCTATTCACCCTTCATGACCGTAGTCGATCTGGTGGAGAAGTGGCTCGGCGCTCAAGGCGACCAGGAGACCAAGCAGACCTTCTACAACACCCAGCTGGGCATCCCGTTCAGGGCAGAAACCCACCGGGCAATCGACGCGCACTTCCTCGCCGCGCGCGCAGAGCCCTACGACGGCACCAAGCTGCTGCCTGAGGGCGTGGTCGCGCTGACGGCCGGCATCGACGTGCAGTCGATGGGCTCCACCGGGCAGGGCCGCCTCGAGCTTGAGGTCGTCGGATGGGGTGTAGGCGAGGAATCGTGGTCCATCGCCACCGCAACGTTCGAGGGCGACCCCGCCAAACCTCGGGTCTGGAACCAGCTCGATGATTTCCTCAAGGCGCCCTATTCGCACGCGCTGGGCTTCCCCCTCTACATACTCGGGGGCTGCATCGACTCAGGGGGCCACAACACCCAGGACGTCTGCCGCTTTGCGCGGGAGCGCATCGACCGCAACATCTGGGCGATAAAAGGCACCAGCGGCGACCGCGGCGTCAACTGGTCACCCATTTGGCCAAGCGCGATGCAGGAGCGCAAGAAGCGACGCTACCGGACCGGGCATCGACCCATCATGATCGGGGTCAACGCGGCAAAGGAGGCCGTCCGGCAGCGCCTGCTCGTGGACGAGCCCGGCCCGGGCTACTGTCACTTCCCCACCGGCCGGCCGGACAACTGGTACGCCCAGCTCACCAGTGAGGAGCTGCGGATCGAGCGCAAGGGCGGTGTCGAGCAGCGGCACTGGAAGCTCAAGAAGGGGATCGTGAACGAGGCCCTCGATTGCCGCGTCTACGCCTATGCGGCGCTACACGAGCTCTACCAGGCTCAGAAGCTTAACCTAGAGAAAGCGGCGGAAAGTCTACGTGCGCACTCGGTTGAGTTTGCCATGCAGGAGCATCGCGGGAAGCTGGAGATCGCGCCACAGCAGAGCCGGCGAAGGGTTCGGCGATCCTCATTCATGTTATGAGGTCAACAGGCGAGCAGCCGCCCGAGACACTTCCTAAGCTAAAGTCATATGCCGCCTGGCCGATTACGATCAGTGAACCAGTGGGATAACGATGTGGAGCCGCCTTGGCGGGCCTTCTTCTCGGGAGACCACTGTGTCGCTGAACGCAACATCCGCAGCCTTCGCCGAAACCATTGCTAGCAGTCTCGGCACCATCACTCGCAACGCCACGGCTCCGCAATTGCTCGAGCAGGCAATCGTTGGGGGTGAGGGCGAGTTGAGCGCGAGTGGTGCCTTTGTTGCGCTCACCGGTCCGTTCACAGGACGCTCCCCAAAGGACAAATACATCGTCCGCGACACCGCCACCGCCGACAGGGTGTGGTGGGAGAGCAATCAGGCGATAGGTCAGGAGAGCTTTGCGCGCCTCGAGGCAGATTTCATCGCGCACATACAGGGCTGCCGGCTGTTTTCCCAGCAACTGCGCGCGGCTGGCGAGGGCGCGGGAGGCTTTGATGTCGAGGTGTTCACCGAAACCGCGTGGCATTCGCTCTTCATTCGCAATCTCCTGGCGCCAGCTATTGAGAGCGGCCCGTGGTCTCCGACCCTCACGATCCTTCACCTTCCAAGCTTCCTCGCCGAACCGTCTCGTCACGGCACGCGCGGCAGCGTGGTGATCGCACTGGATCTAAGCCGCAACATCGTTCTGATCGGCGGAACCGCCTATGCCGGTGAGATAAAAAAGGCAGTGTTTTCGGTCTTCAACTTCCACGCCCCACAAGCAGGTATCCTGCCGATGCACTGCTCGGCCAATGTGGGGGCAAGCGGCGACACTGCGCTCTTCTTTGGACTGTCAGGCACCGGGAAGACGACCTTGTCGGCGGATCCCGCACGGCGCCTGATCGGCGACGACGAACATGGGTGGGGGCCAGACGGCGTCTTCAACGTCGAAGGTGGATGCTATGCCAAGACCGCGGGGCTGAGGGCCAGTGCTGAACCGGAAATTCATGCGGCCACCCAGCGGTTCGGCACCGTGCTGGAGAACGTCATTCTCGACGGTGCAACGCGGCATCCTGACTACGATGACATCACGCTCACCGAGAACGGCCGGGCCGCCTATCCCCTCAGCGCACTTGGGGGCGCCGATGGATCAGGCACCGGGGCCGCGCCAAGCAACATCATGCTGCTGACGGCCGATGCCTTCGGCGTGCTGCCTCCGATTGCCCGGCTCACCACCGATCAGGCGCTCTACTATTTCCTCTCGGGATACACCGCCAAGCTCGCCGGCACCGAACGTGGTGTGACAGAGCCACAGGCAACATTCTCAGTGTGCTTCGGCGCGCCCTTCATGCCGCAGCATCCCGCGGTGTACAGCGGCTTGCTCGAGAAGCGGCTGAGGGAGAGTGGTGCTGCGTGCTGGCTGATCAACACCGGCTGGACTGGCGGGGCCTACGGCGTTGGCCGGCGCATTCCCCTCGCCACAACGCGGCGTTTGCTTCAAGCCGCAATCGGCGGTGAGCTGAAAGACGTTGCCATGCGGCGCGATGCGGTCTTTGGCCTCAAGGTGCCGGAGAGCGTCGAAGGAGTCGACGATCGGCTGCTCGATCCCCGGCGGTGCTGGTCGGACGGTGCTGCCTATGACAAACAGGCCAACCACCTACTGTCGCTGTTCCAGGACAACATCCGCCGGTTCGGACCCGCCGCCGCCAACCAGGACAACGAGGCGGTGCAGGTTGCGGCGGAGTGACTTGTACGCGGTTGAGCCGTAGATGCTGCGGGCGTAAGGCTGCTTGTCCGCAAGCGCAGCGATCCTCATGGCACGCACCTTCATCGTGGTCGATGACCATCCCCTGTTCCGAGCGGCCCTGGCGCAAGTGCTCTCGGATACTGCTGACATCAGGCAGGCGAATGATCTCGAAGAGCTGATCGCGCTCCTTGAAGCGGAGCCCGACGTCGATCTCGTGCTTCTAGACCTTCATCTGCCGCGGGCGCACGGCTTCTCGGGACTGCTTCTGATCAGGGGGCAATTTCCGCATGTTCCGGTGCTCGTGGTGTCGGCAACCGACGATCCACTCGCAGCAAGACGCAGTCTCGAGCTTGGCGCGTCTGGTTTCTTCGACAAGTCGGCTCCCGTCGAGGACATGCGGCTTGCAGTGGAGACGATTCTTGCGGGACAGATCTGGCGCGGTCGAGGACACGCCACCGCGGACACCCAAGCAACCGCTAGCGAGGGTTTCCGGCGGCTGAGGAGCCTGACACCTCAGCAGGTACGCGTGCTGATGCTCCTGTCGGCCGGAAAGATGAACAAGCAGATCGGATATGAGCTGGGGATTTCCGAAGGCACGGTGAAGGCCCACGTCTCGGCAATTCTCCAGAAGCTGGACGTCGGCACGCGCACCGGAGCCCTGCTGGTCGCCCGTGCGCTTGAGCGCGGTCAGCTCGACGATGTATCAAACAGTCCCTCGAGCTAAGTCACTGGCGGAAGAGCTAGGGACGCAAGCAGTGCCCGCAAGGCGGCAGGTTTGACTGGCTTGTGAAGGATTGGGATACCGCGGAACGCCGCGAGCTTGCGTACGCCTTCACTGTGGTCGGCAGTGACAAGCGCCGCCGCCACGTGAGCCCCGACGGTCTGATGCAGCCATTCGATGGCGTCAAGGCCGGAAGCCTGCTCGAGATGGAAATCCATCAGCACCAGGTCGGGCGACCAGCCTTCGAGTACGGCTTTCTCGACGAGGAACTTGAGTGAGGGCGCAGCCCTAACGTCACAACCCCAGCCGGTGAGCAGGTGCGTCATGCCGTCGAGGATCGCCAGCTCGTTATCGACGCAGAGGACACGCGCCGAAACGGTATCGTGAGCGCTGTCTGAGGAGGCTTGATGACCCGTATCTGGCGGCAGGTCGGCCTGCGGCAGGAACAGTGAGAACCGTGATCCACGAGCCGGTTCGCTCTCCACGACGAGCCGCAGGCCCAGCGCATCCACCAACCGTTGTACGATCGAGAGCCCCAGGCCAAGCCCTCGGGCAGCCTTGGCGCCGGACTCGAGCCGGGTGAACTCGGCAAAGATCAGCTTCTGCTGTGCCGGGGCGATCCCGATCCCCGTGTCGATGACGTCCAGCCGCACCTCGCCGCCCCGGCGCCGCACGCCTACGAGCACGCTGCCGCCGGAAGGGGTGTACTTGACCGCGTTCGAGACCAGGTTCTGCAGGATACGGCCGACCATAACCCAGTCAGTGTGGACGGCGGCAGAAGAGCTGGATACGCGAAGCCGAATGCCCCTTTGGCGCGCTGCTGGCGTGAACTCAACCAGCACCTTTTGCAGTAGGTCAGCTACCGGAAATGTTGCCGGGGCCGGCCGGGCCACGCCGCTGTCCAGACGCGAGATGTCAAGAACCGCAGATAGGATCTCTTCTACAGCAAGCAAGGAAGCCTGAATGTTCGCTGCCAATGGCTGCAGCGGGTGGGCTTCCGTTCGCTCAACCAATGCCGATGTGTAGAGACGAGCGGCGTTGAGCGGCTGCAGCAAGTCGTGGCTAGCGGCAGCAATGAAGCGGGTCCTGTCCGCACTGGCGGCCTGTAGCTGCTCGCGCACGTGGTGGAGCTCGGCTCGCAGCAGCCGCAACTGCCGGGCCTGTTCCTCAACCAGCTGCTTCAGCGCGGTGCGGTTGCTCGGTACGAGGTCCTTAGGGTCGCCGTCCATCTTGCTCTCGAGTACAAGCGGACACAGGTCGAAGACGCCCGAGCGTCTCCAAAGCGCAGACGGCTCCGAGGGGTGTTTGCAGCACTGTAGCGGTGGGGCACACGCGGTAAGCGTATGACACGGGCCTGGAAACGACCAGAAGCGGCTAAGGTGCCGATATCCGACTATCGACCAAGGTGTCGACCATCCGTCCTCGGAACCTAGAGCGCCATGAGGGATGCGGGCAAGCCTAGCGGTAGCCACCTCCGCCGCTTACATAGACGGTGTCAGCGGTCATGAAAGTGCAGGCATCCGAGCAGAGGAACAGCACCAGTTCTGCAATTTCATCGGGCTCGGCATTGCGCTTCATCGGGTTGGACTGGATGATGCGCTCCGCCATTTCCTTGCTGGTGCCCGAGGCTGCCTGGAACGCCGTGTTGACGCTGGCAGGGGAGACCGACAGGCATCTGA
>JAEZBF010000106.1 GCA_023427545.1 Pseudomonadota bacterium | reverse complement strand
GGATGGCGCCTTCCTCGCCAAGGGTTACGATTACCACCTCCGCGGCGGCGCGGCCGATCAGTTCGTCAGCCAGGTGGTGGGCCGCGATCCGTGCGTCGCCGCCGACGAGTTCCTGCGCCTCCAGATGGTTGAGCCGGATCAGATAGGGTCGGTGCTCAATAGCAGTCCGGAGCGCGTCACCGTGGGTGTCCAGGATAAGACGGCTCCCATTGGCACGGGCGATATCCGCAAGGCGGCCATAGAACTCGGCGGCCAGTCCAGGTGGCAGGCTGCCGCTAGCGACGACGTAGGCATATCCATTCGTGATCAGCCGCGAGAGGTAAGAGAGGATGCGGTCGCTCTCGACCGCTGGCTGGACCGGGCCGGGAAGAACGAACCGGAAATGCAATCCGGTCTGCTCTTCCATGGCCGTCAGTGAGAAGCGCGTTTCACCTATCAGCGGCCAGAACTCGCAACTGAGCCCACTCGCTTCGAGTAGCTGGCGGTACTGGGCGCCCACCCCTCCACCAAGGGCGACGAAGGCCATGCTGTCTCCCCCCAGCTCCCGAATGACGCGGGAAACGTTGACTCCGCCGCCCCCCGTATCGAAACGCGGGGCACTGCAACGGAGCTTCTGTTGTGCGACCAGCTTTGGAACGCTGGTTGTGACGTCGAGCGCGGGATTGATCGTAACGGTCAGGATCGAGCGGTTCATCGCGAGGCCCGCTGGACCAACCGGCGGGCCGGCGGGGCGGCGGCAAGCCCTTCGGCCAGTGCAACCGCGGCGCCGCGCAAGCCGGCATCGGCGCCCATCTTGATGACGTTAACGGGAATCTCCTCGAGGTAGGCTCGTGCTTCGCCATGGTCGCAGAGCTCGGCGCGGAAGCGTCCGTCGGCATAGGCCGGAACAACTCCCGCGGATAATCCACCAGCAAGAAAGACTCCACCCTCCGCGCCGAAAAGCAGCGCAACGTCGGCAGCGAAGCGGGCAAGCCACGCCGCCATCAGGTCCACGGCTTCGGCCGCGATCTGATCTTCGCGAGACAACCCAACCTTTGTGATCTGCTCCGGCGTAAGAACGGCGACGGCTTTGGCGCTCTCGCGCCGTGCCAGCCCTTCATAGAGGGCAACCAGCCCCTTGCCCGAGAAGACCATCTCCGCAGTTACCGGCTGATCGACAGGGAAGACCCCCCGCGCATCGAACTCGTCCTTCCGCACTGCGGGAAATGCTACCTGGCCGCCAAGGCCACGGACTGGAACCCAGCGTTCACCGGATCGGACCAGCGCCGCAACATTGAGGCCCGTGCCGGCGGCGATAACGGCTCGCGTCGCGTACGGCTTCGGACGGCCCTTGCTGATGGGAATCAACTCGTAGTCGGTGAGGTGCGGCAGTGAAAGCGCCAGCGCCTCGAGGTCGTTGACCAGGGTGACATGCTCCGCACCGGTCACCGCCTGAACGCCCTTGCGGGTAACGGTCCAAGGCCGATGCGACATTCGAATGCCATCTGGGCCCCCGGTTCCCCAGACCGCAAAGCTCGCCTTGTCCGGAACGCGCGGAATCGACTTCAGGTATCGCTCCACCGCCTGCATGGGATCGTTGAAGTCGCCGCTCGAGAGCAGCGCGAAGTGCGAGACTGTAAGCTCGTCGATGTCGGCGATGGCAAGGCTGATGTAAGTGCCGCCAATGTCTCCGACGAGCGCCTGGCGAGAGTGTTCGTTCATTTGCGACATCCTCGTTGAAGATCGGCCGGGATTGGCCACCGGCCGGAGCATTGCCCGGTCGGTGGACCTCCGGTTTGACGCGCATCAAGACCGCGCAGCTCGATTGGCAGGAGAAAGGGCTGCTGAAGCCCTGAGGAGGTTCCGATGCCCCACCCTGCCCCGCTCGTACAATGGTTCGAGCAGCTTGCCCGTACCGACGTTCCCAAGGTCGGCGGCAAGAACGCCTCCCTGGGCGAGATGGTTCAGTCGCTCGGCGCGGCCGGGATCAAGGTGCCCCCCGGCTTTGCCACCACCGCCGATGCCTTCTGGCTCTACATCGATGGTAACGGGGGCATGCGCAGCGAAATCGCCACGCTGCTCGACGACTACACGACGGGGCGGTCCAGCCTCGCAGAAGCGGGCGCGGAGATCCGCCGGCTGATCCTGAAGGGCCGTGTGCCCGATGAGCTGGTGGAGCAGATCGCCGCCGCATACCGTGAGCTCTCGAGGCGGACCGGCGTTGAGAACGTCCCGGTCGCCGTACGCTCGAGCGCCACCGCAGAGGACCTGCCCGACGCCAGTTTCGCGGGTCAGCAGGAGACCTTTTTGAACGTCCGCGGCGAGGCCGATCTCATTGCCGCGTGCCGGCGCTGCTACGCTTCACTCTTTACCGATCGGGCAATCAGCTATCGCGTAGCCAAGGGCTTCGATCACACCAAGGTCGCCCTCTCGATCGGAGTGCAGCAGATGGTGCGCTCCGAAACCGGCGGCTCGGGCGTGATGTTCTCTATCGACACCGAAACGGGATTCGACAAGGTGGTGATCATCAATGCCGCCTGGGGGCTCGGCGAGAATGTGGTTCAGGGCGCGGTCGATCCTGACGAGTATCAGGTGTTCAAGCCTCTGCTGGTCGATTCCCGCTTCACCCCGATCATTGAAAAGACTTTGGGCGCCAAGGCAGTCAAGATGATCTATGCGAGCGGCGAGCATCCGACACGGAACGTACCGACGTCGAAAGCCGAGCGGGCCGCCTTCGTGCTCAGCGATGCCGAAATCCTGCTGCTTTCGCGCTGGGCCGTAGAAATCGAGCGCCACTACGGCTGCCCGATGGACATGGAGTGGGCACGGGACGGGGAGACCGGCGAAATGTTGATCGTCCAGGCG
>JAEZBF010000105.1 GCA_023427545.1 Pseudomonadota bacterium | reverse complement strand
AGGACGATCCGGTTGTCCTCTACGTCGTCGACGATCAGGATGGTCGCGGGCACTTGTCTTCGCTCAGTCGCCGTCGATGGGTAGAAGGGATTTGACGGTGGCGAGCAGGTGGCGCGGGCTGAACGGTTTGGCGATGTAGGCGTCGCACCCGGCTGCGCGGGTCTTCTCCTCGTCGCCCGAGAGGGCGTAGGAGGTGACCGCGATCACCGGGATGTGGCGAAGCGCCGGGTCCGCCTTGATCCGGCGCGTGGTCTCGTAGCCGTCGAGGACCGGCAGCTGGATATCCATGAGGATGAGGTCGGGCTTGTTGGCGGCAGCCGAGGCCAGCCCCTCGGCGCCGTCGGTCGCCTCCAGCAGTTCGTAACCGGCGGCGCCGAGCAGGTCGCGGATGATCTGCCGGTTGTCCGCTGTGTCTTCGACGACAAGAACGCGACGCCCCATGGCCTATGCCTCCACCTTTTCTTCCGCAGCGAGCGCGGCCGGCTCTCCGGGAGCCAGGTTCTCCGGCGCGATCGTCTCACCGGCGTTGATCGGGATCGACACCGTGAAGGTTGCGCCTTCCCCGGGGCGCGATGCAACCGAGAGCGAGCCGCCGTGCAGTTCGAGAATCCGCCGGCTGATGGGCAGGCCGAGCCCCGAACCGCCCTTGGCCCGCGTGCTCGAGTTGTCGACCTGCTGGAACTCGAGGAAGATGCGCTCCTGGTCCTTCTCGGCGATGCCGGGGCCGGTGTCGGTGATGGCGATCTCGAAGTGCGTGCCGACGGCCTTGGCGGCAACGGTGACTGACCCGCTGTCGGTGAACTTGATGGCGTTGCCGACGAGATTGAGCACGACCTGGCGCAGCCGGCGCTCGTCACCGACGCCGGTTGGCAGGCCGGGCGCCAGGTCGAGCTGCAGCCGCAGAGCCTTGGATGCGGCCAGCGGCTCGGTGACCTCGACGACGCCCCGCAGCATGAGCGCGAGATCATAACGGCCGAGCCTCAGCGTCAGCTGACCCGCCTCGATCTTGGAGAAGTCGAGCACGTCGTTGATGAGGCCCAATAGGTGCGCACCGTTGACCTGCAGGCGCTGGACGACCTGCGTGGCACGCTCGGGCATGGCCCCGTAGATGCCATCGAGCAGGAGCTCGGTGAAGCCGAGGATGGCGTTGAGCGGGGTGCGCAGCTCGTGGCTCATGTTCGCGAGGAACTGCGACTTGTGGGCGCTCTCCTGCTGGAGCTGGCGGCTCTTTTCGGTGACCTCGCGGAAGAGCTCTGCATTGCGGATGGCGATGGCCGACTGGGTCGCCAGGGTTTCGAGCAGACGGACCGTATCGGCGCTGAACTCCCCGCTGTGCTCCCGCCGCACGACGAGCGCGCCCAAGACGCGGTCGCCGCTGAGCAGAGGCAAGGCGAGGAGCGCGCGATAGCCGGATTGGTCGAGGACCTCCCGGACGGGAGATGGCGGAAGTGCGGCGACGTCGGGGATCTGGACCGGCCGCCGCTGCGTCGTCGCCTCGCCGATTGCCGTTTCGCCGCGCGCGATGCGCAGGGTGTTGATCTTGCGGTCGTAGGCCTCCGTGGACCCCGAGCTGGCGATCAGGCGGAACGTCTCGGTTTCTTCATCGAACTGGTGGATGCCGCCGGCGCTGCTGCTGGACAGCGTCACGGCGTGGCTGACGATGGTCGTTAGCACCGTCTGCAGGTCGAGGGTCGAGTTCACCGCCTGGCTGACGACGCTGAGCGCCCGCAGCTCTTCGACCGATCGCCCGAGCTCCTCGGTGCGCTCCGCCACCCGGCGCTCGAGACCAGCCCGGGCGTCCTCGAGCCGCTCCGCCATTTCGTTGAACGTCTGCGCCAGGGCCTCGATCTCGTCGCCGGTCCTGAGGAAGATCCGGTACGACAGATCGCCCCCGCCGATCTTGGCGGCGCCCGTCTGCAGCGCCCGCACTGGCCCCACCATGCGCCGCGACAGGAACACCCCGGCCGTCGTCGCCACGGCAAGCCCGAGCAACAGCAGTGCCCCCGTGCGCAGCAGCGAGGCATAGATCGGCGCGAGTGCGGCGGCGACCGGCACCTCGACGAACACCCGCCAGTCGAGGTCGGGCACCGCCGCGGCGGCCGAGACGACCGCCTCGCCATTGGGAGCTACGGCGTCGATCGCATCGAGCGGCTCGCCCGCCTCCGCGGCAGCAACCTGAGGCAGGTCCGAATAGTCGAGGTTGCGTAAGACGAGACTGAGATCGGAATGGGCGATCAGGTGCCCCTGCGGCCCGACCACGTAGGCATAGCTTTGTCGGCCGAGATCGAGCTGTCCGACGAAATCCCAGATGAACTTGAGGTTCACCTCGGCGATCGTGACGCCGAAGGCGCGGATGGTCCCCGCCTCGGAGATCGTCATGTATGGTTCCGACTCCCGCCGGTAGTAGATCGGGCCAAAATAGACCCCATTCTGGCGCGCGCCGACGAAGGCGGGGTCGGTCGAGTGGTCAGCGCCGCTGCCGATCACGTCCATCGCGATCCGGGAGATGCGGATCTGCTCCCTGCCCTCGGTGTCGATCTGGCTGAGCTGAGTGATGGCCGGCACACGGGCCAGCAGGCGCCCGAAATCGAAGCGGCGCTGCTCCAGCGTGTCCGGAGTGATCTGGATTTGCGTGGTCCAGCCCATCTGATCGCGGATGTTCTGGATGTATTGGGCGATGCGGCTCGCCGTCGCGGACGCCTGTTCCTGCTGCAGGCGATGCAGCGACGCAATCTGCTCCTTGTAGGAGAACCACGCCTGCAGGGCGCCGCTGGCGATCAGCGCCGTGATGACCACGGCAATGAATAGTCCGATGTACTTGAGGCGCAATCCGTGGGGCGTCCGCTGCGCCATCGTCCCAACGCGTGCCGCTGGTGGAGGGGCAGCCTCGGTCTCGACCGCGGCCATCTCAGGCGCTGCCCGCAAGGGCGGCGAGCGCATCCTGGCGGAGCAGGACGATCCAGCCGTCCCGCACTTCGATGATCCCCCGGCGGTGCCAGGCGCGCAGCGCCCGGTTCACGCTCTCACGGGTGGCGCTGACCATGTCGGCGAGCTCGCTCTGCGACACGGCGAGCTTCGGCGGCGCGCGCGCATCGGCCGGGACGCGTCCGATCAGCGTCCGCGCAAGGCGCGCCGGCAGGTGGCTGAGCGCAATATCGGTCATGCGTTGGTCGGCGCGCCGCACGCGCTTGCAGAGCAGCGCGATCAGCGACAGCGCCGCATCGGGATTACTCCGCAGGAAAGGGAGAACGTCGCGCCGCTCGAGGACCAGCAGCTGGCATTTCGTCAGCGCTGTGACCGCCGCCGACCTCGGCTCGCCATCGAGAAGGGCAATCTCTCCGACGATCTCACCCGGTCCGATATCGGCAAGGATGATCTCCTTGCCGGGCAGGGTCGGCAGCCAGATGCGCACCGTTCCCGCCACGACCAGCATCATGTTCTCGCCGTGATCTCCGACCTGGTACATCGGCGTTCCGGCCGCGACCTCGATCCGGCGAGCGCTCCTCGCAAGATCGCGCCGGGCCTCCTCGTCCAGCGCCTGAAAGAGGAGGCACCGCTCGAGCTGGTGCAGGTTCTGATCGATCGCCTCCGCGGTGCTCATTCCATCCCGGCCAGAACGCGAGCAGCGGCGCCCATCCCGAGCACCACGCTACCGATAGTATTCGCGAACGCCGGAACTGTCATCTGCCAAGCAGACTGGGGTTTCAGCGGCCAACTTGCTTGTGGTGTTCCACGTTCGCAAATGAGAGCAACCGAGCGCCTACTCGATTACCTGCGTGGCCCGGGCGAGCAGGTCGTTCGGAACCTGCAGTCCGAGTTGCGTAGCGGTCTTGAGGTTTATGATGAGCGTGAATTTCGTCGCCGTCTGGACGGGCAGCTTTGCGGGATCCGCACCGCGCAGGATGCGATCGACGTACTCGGCGGCGTGCGTGGCGAGTTCCCTCTGGTCATAGCTGTAGGCGACGAGCCCTCCTCGCGGAGGAAAGAAATCGAAGGAATAGATCGCCGGAACAGCATACCTGGACATTGCCGCTACGATGGCGTCGATGTTCCCGCCGGTAGAGCTGTCGGGGAGGATGACCACTCCCGTTCCAGGCGAGGCGACCGAAGCGATTGCCGGATCGATGTCTTGAGGACCATGGATTGGGAGGCCGATGACGCCCAGGTTCAGCCCCGGTCCCGCCTGGCGGGCGACCTCAAGATACCTGGGTGTCTGGGGCATTGTGTCCGGGTTGGAGAATAGGGCCACCCGCGTGATGCCCGAAGCGATCTCCTTCAGTATCTCCATCCACTTTGCGGCATAGGTGTACTCGAATCCCTGGAAACCCGTGATGTTGCCCCCCGGGGCCGCCAGACTCGAGACGGTGCCACTTCCCACAGGGTCGGTATTGCTGAAGAAGACGATCGGAATCGAGGTTGTGCCAGCTTTCAGGGCAAGCCCCTGCGGTGTTCCCATGCTGGCGATGACATCGGGCTCTAGCGCGATCAGTTCGGCCGCGTACTTCTTGATCTTTTCGAGGTTGGCAGCCGGCAGTCTGTACTCGACGCGCGAGTTCGCGCTTGTCCAGCCCAGCTCCCTCAGCCGCTGCTCGAAGGCAGCATGGATCGCGAGCTCCGCAGCGTCTCCGGACCCGTAGCCGAGGAAGCCAATCAGGCGCGGACGCGACTGGGCGGCCGCACTCGTTACAGAGATCAGTCCCGCCAAACCCCAAAGCAGCTCTCGCCGTCGCATCTGCTGATGCTCCACGCCGCCGGGTTATTACTTACTCCTATCCAATCAGGCGGTCCATCGAGTCTTGCTAAGAACCCCTGTCTGCCGCACGTGTTCGTCTTGTTTTTGGTGTGACGTGCGTCACTGAGGACCGGCCAAGACTTCGTCATTCTCTCCTCATCGATCGCTGGTGATCGAACAAAAGGAGAGAGAAATGAACAGCTTCCGCACCATCGCCCTGGTCTCCACGATCATCGCCGGCGGTCTCTTTTCGAGCCTTGCCCCGGCAGCCGAGTTCAACCTCGACTGCGCGGTGCCGATGACCAATCCAATCTCGGCGCTGGTCTGGAACGAGGACAGCGAGACCTGGGTGGCCCGCATCGTCGACCTCGGCCGAGTCGACATCGTCCAGACCGCCTTCAAGGTCCCCGCCCCTGCCCCCGTTCAGATGAATACCG
>JAEZBF010000099.1 GCA_023427545.1 Pseudomonadota bacterium | reverse complement strand
GTGGAGGGGTGGGAGAGTGGTTAAATCCGTCAGACTGTAAATCTGATCGCTTAGCGTACGCTGGTTCGAATCCAGCCCCCTCCACCACCCGCCAGAGCCGATCGCGGCATTCCGCGACTTCCCTTTTACCGAGCGCTAAGCACGCCAAAACTGGCGTTCATCCCGGACCGCGGCAAGCGCGTTAGCCTCCATGTCACGAACATGGAGGCAGGCATGCGCCGCATCAAAGACTTCATTGCCGACGAGAGCGGAGCTACCGCCATCGAGTACGGCCTCATAGCTGCGTTGATCGCCGTCGGAATCATCGCCGCAGCCACTCTGCTTGGCAATTCGCTTTCGGGCCTTTTCGGGCGCATCAGCAACCGGCTCAACAACGCCACGTAGCCGAACAAGCGTATAACCCGGGTATTGGGCCTCCGCCATGTCGGGCGAGGACTTGCAAGCCCTGCCCGGCTCCCGCTATGACCGGCGAGCGCGGGTATAGCTCAGTGGTAGAGCAGCAGCCTTCCAAGCTGAATATGCGGGTTCGATTCCCGCTACCCGCTCCACCCACTCGCACAAAGTAAAAAACGCCCCGGGCACCGCCGGGGCGTGAACTGGTGACGCTTAAGGCTATTACTCGCAGTCGAAGAGGTGGCCCGAGCCGGCCGGGGCGCGCTTGCAACCCACCGCCCACCACCAGTGGACCTTCGGTCCAGGCTTGGAAGCCAGGACGGCAACGTGCTTTGCGGACACCATTTCGGAGATCGCTGCTCGGCAATCGGCCTGCAGTAGCGGCAGGATAAGGCAGTTCGCCCCCATGGCCGCGGCTTGAACGGGGGCAACGGTGGGCACGGTCATGAGGCTGCCGACCAGCGCAGCCGCAGCAAGTGTCTTGATCATCGTGGCATTTCCCTGTGTTACGCCGTCTTTGCGCGGCGCCACGGCACAATATTTGACGGCGTGAACACTCGCAATTCCTTGTGATTGCCCCGTGAACAATCTGATTCTGCGCCCCCGCAGCGCACTTGCGCGCCTGCCGGTTTGCCACTAGACCAAGCGCGCCGGATAGGGGTGTAGCTCTGTTGGTAGAGCATCGGTCTCCAATACCGAGGGTCGGGGGGTCGAGTCCCTCCGCCCCTGCCAGGCATTGAAGTAGTCGCTGGAGCCGGTCGCATCTGCGGGCCTGTCATCCGGCTTCCCCCCAAAGACCCTGGACTTGCCCAAAAGCAGGCCACCCCAGCAATTTGCTTTCGGGGTCAACGCCGACTTCTGAATAGTCTATGCGAGTTATTGATCTCCACTCCTCGCCTAGACCTCGCCTGCCGGTCATGGAAAAAGAGAAGCTCTACAAGGCGGTGGCTAAGCCGCGGGGGAGCCTATTTCGTGCACAACCAATCGAGGGCGCTGGCGAGGGTAGTCGCCTCGCTGCTGCTCTTGGCGATGAGCTGCGTCCACGCAATCGCCTCCTACGTCGACCAGCCCCCGCCGTTGATGGATCGCCTCACCCCGGAGGTGAGGGCCGTGGTGTTTCCCGATGCCGATCGTGTGGAGCTTGCCGATGGCAATACGCCTGCGGCGCGTGCTTTCAAGGGCGATCAGCTCCTGGGCTACATCTTCTCGACCTTGGACGTGGTGCGGACGCCGGGCTACCAAGGCACCCCATTCGACATCGTCGGCGGCGTCGACCTGAGTGGAGCAATCACAGGCGCGGTGATGCTCTACCAGCAGGAACCGTTGATCATGGAGGACGAGCACCGGACACAGCTGATGAAGCAGTTCCTGCTCGACACCAAGGGCATGGACTCAAAGCCAAGCTCTACTAATGGACCAAAGCCCCAGTTCATCGCAGGCGCCTCGACGTCGGCGAGGGCGTTCCGCAGCGCGATCCGGGGAAGCGCCCGTGCGGTGCTCGCCGCATATCAAGGCCGCACGCTGGTTACCGAGCCGACGCTGGACGTGGAAGGCTTCCGTCAGGCAAGCTTGGACGAGTTGCTGGCCGACGGCTCTATCGCAACCCAGATCATCACCAACGCTGATCTCGCTTCCGCTCTCGAAGCCGCTGGCCTCGGGGAAGTCAATCTCGAGGTGGCCGCGCGCGGCGAGCCCGCTGATCGTTACATGGAGTTTCACGCTGCGCTGGCGACACCCGCCACGATCGGCCGAAACGTCCTGGGAAGCGGTGGGTACGATCGCGTCCGCGCTGCTCTGGCTGCAGGTGGTCAGGCGATCGTCCTGTCGGCTACCGGCCGCTATGATTTCCAGGGGTTCAAGTTTCAGAACAAGTCATCCGGCTATGCGCTCGACCGGTTGCGCATCCTGCAGGGTGACAAGGTCTTCACCTTCGACAAGACCAATTACATCCGCCTCCGCAGCGCCCTTGCTGACGTCACCGGCGTGGTGATTCTTGACCCCGCCGTTGGCTTTGATCCACTCCAGCCGTGGTCGGCCCAGGTGCTCGTCTACGCCACCCCGCAGGGTGGCAGCCTGACGCCGGTCGCCCTGCCCCCGCTCGAGTACACACTGCCGGCCAAGTACGTGCTCACCCCGGAGCCCGAGCCCCTGCCCGCCTGGATGGAAGTGTGGACCGGCAACATCACCAACGAGCTCATTCTAGGCGCCGCTCTCGTCGTGCTGACGCTGATCCTCTCGTTTCAGTCCTTCTGGACGCGCAACCGCCTGGCGCACCGGATCATCCGCAGCGGCTTTCTCTTCTTCACCTTGGTCTGGCTGGGCTGGATGGCAGGCGGCCAGCTGTCCATCGTCCACGTGGTCAACTACCTGCGCGGTCCGCTCGACAACATGGACATTGGCTTCTACCTGGCCGAGCCGCTGATTGCGATGATCTCGATCTATGTGGCGGTATCGCTGCTGCTGCTCGGACGCGGCGTCTTCTGCGGCTGGTTATGTCCGTTCGGTGCCCTGCAGGAGCTGCTAGCGCAGGCCGCGAGGCTGTTCCGGCTGCCGCAGTGGAACCCCTCCACGAAACTGCAGGAGAAGCTCTGGTGGGGCAAGTATGCTTCCCTCGCCGTGATCCTCATCCTTGCCTTCGTCGCGCCGACTGCAGAGTCCTATGCAGCAGAGGTCGAGCCGTTTAAAACCGCCATCACCTCATACTTCATGCGCGGTCTGCCCTTCGTCTTTTATGCGCTGGTTCTGCTGAGCCTCAGCCTCTTCACAGAACGGTTCTTCTGCCGGTTCCTGTGTCCGCTCGGAGGCGCGCTCGCCATCCTCGACCGCCTGCACCTGCTGAACCTCCTCAAGCGCCGTCCGGAATGCGGCAACCCCTGCCATCTCTGCGAGCGCAGCTGCCCAGTCCGTGCGATCGCCCCCTCCGGCAAGATCAACATGGCCGAATGCTTCCAGTGCCTCGATTGCCAGGTTGAGTATCACGACGACCGGCGCTGCCCGCCGCTGGCGCAGCAACGCAAGCAGCGTGAGCGCTCCGTCCGCGCTTGCCGGCCCGAGCTGGTGATCAACCGGGTCGCGTCCACATGATGATGTCGCATGGCGCCCGTAGTGTCTCTCGTCCCGCGAAGCTGAACCGGCGGCAGGCGCTCAAGGTCGTCGCCGGGATGGCGGCCCTGCCCCTGGTTGCTGCGGCCGTCCAGCAGCTCGCGCCAGCCCCGCAGTATCACACATGGGAAGGTGAATCGCTTGGCGGCCCGGCGAGCCTCACCCTCTGGCACCAGGATGCCCCGTTCGCGCGCCAGACCATCACGCGCGTGCGCGCTGAGGTGGAGCGGCTGGAGGCGGTGTTCAGCCTCTTCCGCACCAACAGCGAGATCAGCCGGTTAAATCGCGATGGCCAGCTCGACAACGCATCGGCAGACCTCATCGAGACCATTGCACAGTCGCAAGCGATCGCCGCGGCGAGCGGTGGTGCGTTTGATCCGAGCGTGCAGCCGCTGTGGCGGCTCTACGAGACCTATTTTCGTCGCTATCCCGACGCTGACACTGGGCCAGGCGCAGCTGAGGTCGACAGGGCGCTTCAACTCGTCGACTACCGGCGCATCGACATCGATGGCACCCGCATCGCCTTTACCCGAGCCGGCATGGCGATCACCCTCAACGGCATCGCCCAAGGCTATATCACCGACCGAGTGGCGGACCTGCTGAGGCAGAATGGCTTCGAGCACGCGC
>JAEZBF010000384.1 GCA_023427545.1 Pseudomonadota bacterium | reverse complement strand
GCAGATGGAGCGCAATCTTGCGGTCGGCGCATGGTTCCTGACTTGGGGCTCCCCGGAGGGAATAGTTTTCCCCCCGGAGCCAGCGGCAGACGGAAAGCGCAACTGCGCGAGGGGAGAGCTGGCATCTTGCGGGCGGGCGCGCCCGGGTCTGCCCGTGTCAGCTGCTGGTGGCAATCACCATCAGGAAGGCGCCGGAGAGCCCGACGTTCATGATCCATGCGTTGATGTGGGGCGTGCGCTCCGCCTCGGGATAGCTCCAGAAGTCGTGGAAGAGGTAGGCGGCGAGCAGCAGGAAGGCGATCAGCGCCGCCGCTCCCCAGGCGGCGAGGATGCCGGTCGCGACCATCAGCCCGCCGATCAGCTGGATTCCGACCCCGACCAGCATCAGCGGCCGGGGCATCGGCACGTTCTTCTTCTCCATCACGCCGGTCAGCCGGTCGACGTTCCGCAGGTTGCGCAGCCCGAAGACGAAGAAGGCGCCGCCCAGGAGGATGCGGCCAAGGAGATAGAGTGCGCTGTGAAGATCGGTCGGCATTACGGCTCCTCGATTCGACGCTCCAAGCCTACGACAGCATGGCCGAGCGGTGCAGGCTCATTGTGCCTCTCCCTCCCCGCTGAGGACGCGCCGCAGCGCCAGCGCCAGCAGGACGACCAGCGCGCGGTGCGGCGTTGCAATGTCGCTCGTGCCCTTGAGCACCGGCAGCAGGAGCCCGGCGGAGCGCCCGGAGTTCGCTTCGACCAGCGGGCGCAACGCGTGCATGGCGGCGTAGGTCTCGGCAGTACGGTTCTGCCCCAGGCCTTCGGCGGTGGCGGCGAGGCCGCGCGCCAGCTCGGGCGCGGCAGGATCGGAGATGCGCCGCACGGTAGCCGCAAGCCGTTCGACCAGACCGGGGAGCCGGTAGCCGGTCTGGCGCTCCTCCAGCCGCCATTCGCGCGAGAACGCCTCCTCCAGTCCGAGGATCTTGGCGAGCGCCAGCAGCACGACCTTGCTGCGCGGCTCGCCGGCCATGCTGACCTCGTCGCCCGCGAGCTCGCGGTAGATCGCGACCAGCTCCGGAATGCTGGTCGTGTCGCGGAACTTGCCGAGGGCGGACACCGCAGCGAGCCGGCAGTCGATCTCGGCATCCTCGCGCAGCAGGGTCTGGATCGTTGGGAGGTAGCGCTCGTCGCGGATATCGCCGAGGGTGCGGATGGCGCGGGCCCGCAGCAGCGGATTGCTGCTTTCGAGGAAGGTTGCGATGCGCGGCGCGCTCTCGCTCGCCTTGAGCCGGCCGAGCGCGCCCAGAGCGGCGTATTGCAGCTCCACCAGGCCCTCGTAGCGCAGCATGGATTCCAGCGCGCGGATCACCGCCGGGCTCGGCGGCAGATGCCCCAGCGACAGGATCGCCTCGTGCCGGACGTCGAAGCTGGGGTCGGAGAGCGCGGCGATCAGTTCCTCCTTGACGAAGGCGCTGCGGGTCCCGCCGTAGCCGTAGGTCAGCTCCTGCCGCCGCTCCTCCGAGGTGAGGGCGGCATAGCGCGGGATGGTGAGGAACGCGCGCATCGCGCTGCCGCGCCGGAAATAGCCGAAGAACGCAACGACCCCCGTGCCGCCCTCCTCGCGCAGCAATGCGAACGCCGTCGCCGAGCTTGCGACCACGAGCGCGATGAGGATGAACAGCAGCCCGTAACTGTCGATCGCGGTGCCGAACGGGGCGAGCTGGTTCTGGTTGAGCACCTGCAGCAGGATGCCCGCAAGGAACGTCGCGCCGCCGCCGATCAGCCCGTCGCTGGCATAGGCCAGCGTCATGTAGTTCTCCTTCTGGGCGGGCGGCACGTAGTTGAGCATGTAGATGCTGCCCGCCGCGATGCTGCTCTGGAACAGCAGCCCGACGAGGAAGAAGACGGCGCCCGCAAGGAATTCCGGCGCCGGTGCATTGGGACCGATCAGCAGCAGCGAGAGCAGCAGCATGACCTGCAGGCCCTGCAGCGTGACGCGGATCGCGCGCGTGCCGTAGCGGTCGACGAACCAGCCCGCGACGAGGCCGCCCAGCGCGCCGCCGAGCAAGGCAAAGGCAGTCAGCGTCACCAGCGCGCCCGAGCTCAGCCCCAGCCGCTCGCGAAAGAACAGGATGAGGAAGAGGTTGATCGCGGTGTAGGCGAAATACTGCGTCCCCGAGGAGTAGAGGTAGAGCCAGAAGCCGCCGTCGCGGATCGGTCCGCGCATCGCCTTGATGGCATCGAGCCCGCGCGGCGAGTCCGGCCGCGGCTGGCCGCCGCGAAGCCCCAGCAGCAGCGACACGCTCGTCACACCACACACGATCCCGACTGCGAACACCGGAAAGAAGCGGTCGATCCCGGTCCGGCTGTCGAGCCAGAACTGGATGAGCAGCGATCCGATCAGGGCAACCGGCAGCATCACCATCCAGGTAATGCCGTTGATCCGGCCGCGCATCTGCCGCGGCAGGTACTCCTGCGACCAGGGCCAGATCGCCGTTTCGGCGAGGCTGCGCAGGAGGGCGAAGATGCTCATCGAGACGAAAAGCAGCCAGAAAGCGTGCTCGGGCGAGGCCAGCCACGGCGCGGCGAACCACGAGATCAGGAAGAGATGGCGCACGCCGTAGCCCGTCGCGGTGACGATCCGCTGGCTGAACTGGACGACGATGGGCAGGAAGAAGACGCAGAACAGCTGCGCGAACGGCATCAGCCCGGCAAGGATGCCGATGCGGCCCTTCTCGATGCCGAGCTCGGCGGCATAGAGCGCCAGCGGCGTTCCTACCGTGCAAAGCAGTGCAGCCGTGTTGACCGCGTTGAAGGCGTAGAGGAACGGGATGCGCCGGACCTTGTCGTAGTCCGACTGGATGGAGCCGGCTGCGCTTCCCGCCCCTTCCATCCCCTGCGCGGTCATCGACCCTGCCTCCCCGCCGTCCGCGGAACCGGACAGCCTCCCCTATCCTTTGATCACACGCGGTTCGCGCAACAGTCCAGACGGGCCGTGCTATAGGACCCGCAAAAACCAGCTAGGGAACAAGACGATGGCGGCGGCGACGGAAATGGTGCGGCTGAGGCGCGAGATCGAGACGTTGACCGAGGTGGTCAATCAGGCGCTGCGGCCCGGCGCCAAGCCCGGCATGAGCCCCAGCCAGCGCCGGGCCCTCAAGTCCGAGATACAGGACTGCATGCAGCAGCTCGACGAGCTCGGCACCAGGCTCAGCGGCTAGGGCGCCCTACTCCGCCGGTTCCACGACGCTGTGGCTGACCGGGGGCTTGGCCATCGGGTTGTTGGGGTGCGTCGTCCAGTTGGCGTATTCGGCCGGCACCACCTTGCCCGTCCGCTCGTCGAGCATGCCGGGCGCGAGCGCTTCCATCGTGATGCAGTCCTCGACCGGGCAGACGTTGACGCAGAGATTGCAGCCCACGCATTCGTCGTCCATCACCTCGAAGAAGCGGACGCCGTCCTTCTCCTTGCGGATCGCCTGGTGGCTGGTGTCCTCGCAGGCGATGTGGCAGCGGCCGCACTTGATGCAGAGGTCCTGGTTGATCCGCGCCTTGGTGACGTAATTGAGGTTGAGGTACTGCCAGTCGGTGACGTTGCGGCTGGCGCGGCCGATGAACTCGTCGAGGGTGCGGTAGCCCTTCTGGTCCAGCCAGTTGGACAGCCCCGAGATCATCTCCTCGACGATCTTGAAGCCGTAGACCATAGCCGCGGTGCAGACCTGCACGTTCCCGGCGCCGAGGGCCATGAACTCGGCCGCGTCGCGCCAGGTGGTGATCCCACCGATTCCGGAAATCGGCAAACCGAGCGTCTCCGGATCGCGCGCAATCTCCGCAACCATATGAAGTGCAATTGGTTTTGCCGCCGGACCGCAATACCCCCCATGCGTCCCCTTCCCGTCGATCGTGGGCATCGGCGCCATCAGGTCGAGATCGACATTGGTGATCGAGTTGATGGTGTTGATCAGCGACACCGCGTCGGTCCCGCCGCTATGCGCGGCGCGCGCCGGGCGGCGGATATCGGTAACGTTCGGCGTCAGCTTGGTGATCACCGGCATGCGCGAATACTGCTTGCACCAGCGCACGACCATTTCCACGTATTCGGGCACCTGGCCCACGGCGGCGCCCATGCCGCGCTCGCTCATGCCATGCGGGCAGCCGAAGTTCAGCTCGATGCCGTCAGCGCCTGTCTCCTCGACCAATGGCAGGATGGCCTTCCAGGCGTTCTCCTCGCACGGCACCATGATAGAAGCAATCAGCGCCCGGTCGGGCCAGGCCATCTTGATCTGCTTCATCTCCTGAAGGTTGCGCTGCAGGTCGCGGTCGGTGATGAGCTCGATGTTGTTGAAGCCGATGACGCGGCGGTCGTTGCCCCAGATCGCGCCGTATCGCGGGCCGTTGACGTTGACGACCGGCGGTCCTTCTTCGCCCAGCGTCTTCCACACCACCCCGCCCCAACCGGCCTTGAACGCCCGCTCGACGTTGTAGGCCTTGTCGGTCGGCGGCGCCGAAGCCAGCCAGAACGGGTTGGGCGACTTGATGCCGACGAAGTCGTTGCGCAGGTCAGCCATTGACGCGAACCTCCTCGATGGCCGCCAGTTCGGACACGATCGCGCCGGCGGTCAGGTAGCGGTTGATGCTCTCGGCGGTGTCGCGGCCCTGCCGCACGGCGTTGACGGTGAGGTCCTCGCCGCCCACGGCGCAGTCGCCGCCGGCCCAGACCTTGGCCATCGAGGTGCAGCCCTCGCCGTCGGTCTCGATCTTGCCGCCCGAGAGCGTCAGCTCAGGCCGCTTTTCGAGCTTCTGGCCGATCGCCTTGAACACCTGGTCGGCGGGGATGATCGTGGTTTCGCCCCGCGCCGTCAGCTTGCCGTCCACGAGTTCGGTGTACTCGAGCTCGATGCCGGAGACGGCGCCATTCTCGGTCAGCACGCGGCGGGGCGCCAGCCAATGGCGGATGGTCACGCCGCGACTCGCCGCCAGCTCCTGCTCGAAGAGCGAGGCGTTCATCTGCTCCTGCCCGCGGCGGTAGGCGATGGTCACCTCCTCGGCGCCCAGCAGCTTGGCCTGCACCGCCACGTCGATCGCCGTCATGCCGCCGCCGATGACCACCACGCGCCGCCCGATCGGCAACGCGGCAAGGTCTTCGGCCTGCCGCAGCTCCGCAATGAAATCGATGGCGTCCATCGAGCCCTCGGCCAACTCGCCTTCGGTGTTCAGCGCATTGGTGGCGCCCAGCCCTACGCCCAGAAACACGGCGTCGAACCTGGCGAGAAGATCATCGAGCGAGAAGTCGCGGCCCAGCGCCATGCCATTCTCGACAGTGATGCCGCCGATCCCGAGGACATAGTCCACTTCCGCCTGCGCGAAATCGCCCGGCGTCTTGTAGAAGGCGATGCCGTATTCGTTGAGCCCGCCCGGCTTAGGCCGCGCGTCGAAGATCGTCACCTCGTGGCCGTGCATGCTGAGCCGGTGGGCGCAAGCAAGGCCCGCGGGCCCGGCTCCGACAACGGCAATGCGCCGGCCGGTCTCTGGCGCCCGCTCGAAGAACTGCACGCCCTCGCTCATCGCCACGTCGGTCGCGTAGCGCTGGAGCCGGCCGATCTTGACCGGCTTACCCTCGGCGTACTCGCGCACGCAGGCTTCCTCGCAGAGCGTCTCCGTGGGGCATACGCGGGCGCACATGCCCCCGAGGATGTTCTGCTCGAAGATCGTCTCGGCCGCGCCGAGCGGATTGCCGTTCTCGATCTGCCGGATGAACAGCGGGATGTCGATCTCGGTCGGGCAGGCGTTCATGCACGGCGCGTCGAAGCAGAAGTAGCAGCGGTCGGCTTCGACGATCGCCTCGTGCTTGGCCAGAGGCGGGTGCAGGTCGGCGAAGTTGGCGACGTACTGATCGGGGTCGAGCCGGCTCGGCCATATCCCGTTCTTGAGCGTACCTTCAGCCATCACTCCCCCTCTCCCCAGGGCACCAAAGGGGAAACGGTACCGCTACCCCGATTTTTTATCAATTGGTCAAATCAGGCCTGCTGACCCCCGGAAATGGGGCAACACAGGTTAGGGTTGACTCATCGGCTCAATGAGTCTTGTGGTGCGGTCACGCAACACATCCGGCTGCCGGACCGGAAAAATCGACCTCGGAAAAGGTTCCTTCACACCTTTTCACAATCTGGCCACAACCGACGATCACGCCAGCCTCGTTCGTAACTAGCGTGAGACAGTAGGTTGATTAAGCACATCGTTGTAGCCGCCGTTCTGGTTACTGGCCTTTCTCCAGTTGTAACCACATCTACATTTGCGGGCGGCAATCAATGCGGGGGTGCATCTTGGTATGGCCCCGGCTTCAACGGCAACAAGACCGCCTCCGGAGTGAGGTTCAACCAGAATGCCATGACGGCCGCACACAAGTCCCTGCCGTTCGGGACTGTCGTCAAAGTGGTGGATCAGGGGACGGGGAAATCGATCCGCGTGACCATCAACGATCGGGGACCCTATCACGGGGGCCGGATCATCGATCTCTCCAAGGCGGCCGCCACCAAGCTGGGCTTCCGTAACCGGGGAACCACCAAGGTCTGCATCACGCAGGTCTAAACAGAGTGTCGCGGCCGGCGGGCTGCGGTGCGACGAACGCCTGAAGACGCAGCAGGCAAAAGGGCCGCCCCACGCCGGGGCGGCCTTTTCGTTTCTCGCCTTTGGATAGGGCACCTACTCTCCACCTCCACCGCCCGTCATCCTCGGGCTTGACCCGAGGACCCGGCAGGCCACACGCTCAGGCGGTGGCAGGTACTGCTCAACGCGCACCCACCCACCTGGAGAGAACCGCGTGTCGTTACCCAGCTGGCAGGATGCCGCCAAGGATCTCGTCGATGTCGCGATGGGCCGGCGGCCTGCCGACATGGTGGTGACCAACGGGCGCTGGGTGAACGTCCATTCCGGCGAGATCATCCCGGGCATCTCCGTCGCCGTCGCCCGCGGGCGCTTCGCTGCGGTCGCGCCCGACCTTTCCTACTGCGTCGGCCCCCAAACGCAGGTCATAGA
>JAEZBF010000323.1 GCA_023427545.1 Pseudomonadota bacterium | reverse complement strand
GCCCTTGATCGCTGCGGGCTTAGAGGCGACACTTTAACCAAAGCGTGCGTATCCTCGAGGCCAGATGCCCACCCTCATCCGCTTCTTTGCCGTCCTGCTGGTCCTTGCGGGCATCGCCTTCGCAGGGATGCTGGCGCTGTCGATCTTCGTCAACCCGACGCCCAAGGAAGTGCGCGTGCGCATTCCCGACCGTGAGCTGGGAGCCGGGGTGGAGCAGGCGCGCAAGACCAGCGATCCGCTCAATATCCTTCCGATCGACCGGGAACCGGTGGTGACCACGACCACTGAGCCGGTGGATGAACCGCCGCTCGAGCCGGGCACGAG
Organism: Pseudomonadota bacterium; assembly: GCA_023427545.1. Taxonomy (GTDB): domain Bacteria; phylum Pseudomonadota; class Alphaproteobacteria; order Rhizobiales; family Devosiaceae; genus JAEZBF01. Next base: position 2,265 of record JAEZBF010000323.1, on the reverse strand, counting down.
AGAGGTCGACATTCCGGAATGAGCGAAGCTCACCTGGTCGAGGCGTTCCTCGAGATGATGAGCGCCGAGCGCGGCGCGGCGAAGAACACCATTGCCGCATATCACCGCGACCTCGGCGATTACGTCGCTTTCCTGTCGGCAAAGGGCGCGCGGCCGAGCGCGGCGGGCCGGGAGCTGGTGGTCGCCTACCTGCACCGGCTCGAGGGCGAAGGGCTGTCGGCGTCATCCAGCGCGCGCAAGCTCTCCGCGATCCGGCAGTTCCACAAGTTCCTCTGCGCGGACGGCATCCGGCCCGACGATCCCACCCGCATCGTGGCGTCGCCGCGGGCGCGGCGCGGTCTGCCCAAGGTGCTTTCCGTCGCTGAGGTCGACCGGCTCCTCTCGACCGCTGAGGCCGAGGCGAACGCTGCGGCCGATCCGCAAAAGCAGGCAGCGTCACAGCGGCTCTACGTGCTGCTCGAGCTGCTCTATGCGACCGGCATGCGCGTATCGGAGCTCGTCGGGCTGAGGCGCGCCGCGGTCATGCGTGACGCGAGCTATTTCACCATCCGCGGCAAGGGCAACAAGGAGCGCGTCGTGCCGCTCAATGACCGCGCCCGCGATGCAGTCCGGGCCTACCTCGCCGCGACTGAACCGGGACCCTGGCTGTTTCCCGCGGGCGGAGCAGAAGGGCACCTGACCCGGCAGGTGTTCGCGCGCGATCTAAAGGGCCTCGCCTCCCGGGCCGGCATCGCCACCGCGCGGGTCACGCCGCACGTGCTGCGCCATGCCTTCGCCAGCCACCTGCTCGCCGGGGGCGCGGACCTGCGCGTGGTGCAGACGCTGCTCGGGCACGCCGACATCGCAACGACGCAGATCTACACCCACGTGCTCGACGAGAAGCTGCGCGCCCTCGTCGAAGGGCATCACCCGCTGGCAGACGCGGAGTGATGCGGTCGCTCATGCGCTTCGTGCGCCTTATGGCGCTGCTGCTTGGCTTGGTGCTGCTGGTGGCGCTGTCGCTGGGCGCGGCGGTGGTCCTCGGCGCGACGTCTCGCGACGAGCTGCCTGCCGACGCGGCGATCGTGCTCGGCGCAGCGGTCGCCGACGACGAGCCGACGCCGGTGTTCGAGGAGCGGCTGCGGCATGCGGTTTCGCTCTACACCTCCGGTCAGGTCAAGCTGCTGATCATGACCGGCGGCACCGGGCCGGGCGATGCGCTCGCGGAAAGCGAGGCGGGGCGGCACTGGGCGATCGCCAACGGGGTGCCCAGCGACGCAATCCGCATCGAGACCGCATCGCACACTACCCGCGAGAACCTGCAGAACGCTTTGCCGCTGCTCGAGGAGAGCGGGGCCCGGCGGGTCCTGGTCGTGACCGACCCGCTGCACATGCAGCGCGGGCTCAGGATGGCGCGCGACCTTGGGATCGACGCCTATCCCTCGCCGACACCGACGAGCCGCTTCCAGACGCTCCAGACACAGGTGCCGATGCTGCTTCGCGAGGCCTGGTTCACGCTCGGCTACATGGTGACGGGCGCCTAGCCGGCGCGGGTCCACGTCGTGCTGGTGACCATCGCTGGCCGGTCGAGGTCGCGGAGCGGGCCGGGTTGCAGGCCGGCGCCGGCCAGAACGGAGCGCGGGTGCCCGGTGGTGAAGCACGGGGTCCCCCCGCGCAGCACCAAGCGGTGCATCTCGGAGAGCACGAACACGTCGTAGTAGGGCACGAAGACGTCGAATACGCCGGCGACCGCCACCGTGCCCGAGGTCACGCCGAGTTCCCGCAGCGCATCGGCCAAACCCAGTCCGGAGGGGTTCCACATCATCGCGTTGCCGGTGCCGGGCTCGAGGCGCGCGACCGAGCGGGTCAGCACCAGCCGCCGGCGGCGCGGATTGGGGTGCGTCTCGTGCCCCTTGCGCCCCGAGATGACGATGGTCGAGCGCCCCAGCGCGCCCTGGAACTGCGCCCAATCCGCATCGTGCCGGAGGCTCGCCGGCATGCGGCTCTCCTCGTCGGCGATCATCCCATCGACGGAAACCAGGGCGTGACCTTCGAAGACGAGGTCGGGCAGTTCCTTCAGCATCGGCAATTCCTTGACTTGCGGCCGTGGCCTCGCCACTTTCCGGCCACGAAGCGGGGCCAGTTGAGCCCGCGTTCCTTAGGCGATTTGGCGGGTTGGATGCAGGCTTATCTCGATTTCGAAAAGCCCGTCGCAGACCTTGAAGGCAAGATCGCCGAGCTGAAATCGCTGGCTTCCACCGACCAGGCCGTTTCGATCGACGAAGA
>JAEZBF010000243.1 GCA_023427545.1 Pseudomonadota bacterium | reverse complement strand
CACCGAGACCACCGCGAGGTCCTTGTCGTTGACCGCGGCGGACACCTCGGGGATGAGGGGACCGGAGTTGCCGATGCAGGTGGTGCAGCCGTAGCCGACGAGGTTGAAGCCGAGGGCGTCGAGATCGTCCTGCAGCCCGGCGGCGGTCAGGTAGTCCGTCACGACCTGACTGCCGGGGGCGAGGGAGGTCTTGACCCACGGCTTGACGGTGAGGCCGCGCTCGCGCGCGTTGCGGGCGAGGAGACCCGCGCCGACCAGAACCGATGGGTTGGAGGTGTTGGTACACGAGGTGATCGCGGCGATCACCACGTCGCCGTGGCCGATGCCATAGTCCTCGCCATCGACCTTCACGTGCGGATCGTCGGTCTTGTCGAAAACCTTCTCGAGCGCCGCGGCGAAGGACTCCTTGGCGTGGTTCAGCTCGATCCGGTCCTGCGGACGCTTGGGGCCGGAGATCGAGGGCACCACGGTCGTGAGGTCGAGCTCGAGCGTGTCGGTAAAGAACGGATCGGGCGTGGTCGTCTCGCGGAACATGCCCTGCGCCTTGGTGTAGGCGGCGACCAGCGCGACGCGGGAAGCATCGCGGCCCGAGGTCTCGAGATAGGTCAGGGTATCGGAATCGACCGGGAAAAAGCCGCAGGTCGCGCCGTACTCGGGCGCCATGTTGGCGATCGTCGCCTGGTCCTCGAGGCTGAGGTAGTCGAGGCCCGGGCCGTAGAACTCGACGAACTTGCCGACGACGCCCTTCTTGCGCAGCATCTCGGTGACTGTGAGCACGAGGTCGGTTGCGGTGATGCCCTCGTTGATCCGGCCGGTCAGCTTGAAGCCGATGACCTCGGGGATCAGCATGGTAATGGGCTGGCCGAGCATGGCCGCCTCGGCCTCAATGCCGCCCACGCCCCAGCCGAGCACGGCAAGGCCGTTGATCATCGTCGTGTGGCTGTCGGTGCCCACGAGGGTGTCGGGATAGGCCTGCATCTCGCCGTCGATCTCGCGCGTCCAGACGGTCTGGGCGAGATATTCCAGATTGACCTGGTGGCAGATGCCGGTGCCAGGCGGCACGACGCGGAAGTTGTCGAACGCCTTCTGGCCCCAGCGCAGGAACTCGTAGCGCTCGCCGTTGCGCTGGTATTCCATCTCGACGTTCTGCTGGAACGCCAGCGGCGTGCCAAAGGTGTCGACCATGACCGAGTGGTCGATGACGAGATCGACCGGCACGAGCGGATTGATCTTCTGGGCATCGCCGCCGAGCTTCTGGGTTGCCTCGCGCATGGCGGCGAGGGCGACGACGGCGGGAACGCCGGTGAAGTCCTGCATCAGGACGCGGGCGGGGCGGAACTGGATTTCGTGCGCGGACGTGCGCGACACGAGCCAGGCTGCGATCGCCTCGATGTCGCGGCGGAACACGGTGCGGTTGTCTTCGAAGCGCAGGAGGTTCTCGAGCACCACCTTCATCGACACGGGCAGGCGCGAGATGCCCTTGAGCCCGTTCTTCTCCGCTTCGGGAAGCGAGAAGTAGGTGTAGGTCTTGTCGCCGACTTTGAGGGTCGACTTGCACTTGAAACTGTCGAGAGATGCCTGAGCCACTGGTCCGCCCGTGATTTGCGGTTACCGTTCCCAGCCGGGGCCGGATCGCGCATCCGGAGGCGGGAACGCCCTGAAAGCTGGGCCATGCCAGCCTGCCCCGGCTTATATGGCAATCGATTGGGCCTTGCCAGTGTGGATTGGCCTTCACTACCAGAGGAGCCGATGAGCACCTTTGCCGCCAGCGACCGGCGCAGCATCTCGGCGACCGGGCTGGCGATCCGGCGCGGCGCGCGCGTGCTGTTGTCAGAACTGACCTTTGCGGTCGGGCCGGGTGAAGCGCTGCTCCTGCGCGGACCGAATGGCGCGGGCAAATCGAGCCTGCTGCTGGCGCTTGCCGGCGCCCTCCGGCCCGAGGCGGGCGCCATCGTCATTTCCGGCGGCGGGGAGGAGGCCCGAAGCGAGCCCGACCTGCACCTCGTGGGGCACGCAGCGGGGATCAAGGGCCAGCTCACCACCGCCGAGAACCTGCGGTTCTGGGCACAGCTCTATGGCGGCCGGCCGGAAGCTGTCGAAGCCGCGTTGGAGGAGGTCGGGCTTGGCGGGCTCGATGACCTGCCAGCGGGTTACCTCTCCGCGGGGCAGACCCGGCGGCTGGCGCTGGCGCGCCTGCTCGTTGCGCCGCGGCCGGTATGGCTGCTGGACGAGCCGCTCGCGGCGCTCGACACGAAAGGCGAAGCGCTGGTCGTGCGGCTGATCGATGGGCACCTTGCCGCCGGCGGGCTCGCGATAGCAGCGACGCACGACGACATCCCACTTCAGAACTCCGCCACGACGCTCGTGCTGGGTGACGCATGACCGCCCTGCTGGCGCTTGTCCGCCGCGAGATTCGGCTGGCGCTGCGGGTTGGCGGCGAAGCCCTGACGCTGGTGCTGTTCTTCGTCATGGTCGCCGCGATCGTCCCCTTCGCGGTCGGCCCCGATAAAGTCCTGCTGGCACGGCTGGCGCCCGGGATCGTCTGGATCGCGGCGTTCCTCGCAATGCTCCTCGGCCTCGACCGGCTGTTCCGCGCCGACGCCGACGACGGCTCGCTGCTGCTCATGCGCTTCCCCAACCTGCCGCTGCCGGCGATTGTCTTCGGCAAGCTGCTCGCGCACTGGCTGCTGACCGCGGTGCCGCTGCTGGTTGCGAGCCCGCTGCTCGCCATCCTCCTCGCGATGGACGCCGGCGTCTGGACCGCAACCGCCGTCTCGCTCCTCTGCGGCACGCCCGCGCTGGTGGCGTTCGGCGGCTTTTCGGCGGCAGTGACGGTCTCCCTGCGCCGCGGCGGCCTGGTGGGCGCCGTGCTGATCCTGCCGCTGGCGCTGCCGGTGCTGATCTTCGGGGTGGGTGCGATCACCGGCGCGGGCGGGGCGCTGCTCCTGCTCGTCTCACTAAGTCTTGTATCGGTCGCCTTCCTGCCGTTTGCCGCCGCGCTTGCCTTGCGTTTGGGCGAAGACTAGGGATGTCTTGAGTGGTCGCGCGTCCGAACCGGAAAAGTGGCGTCCACTTTTCCTGAACACGCTCCGAGTCGATGTCCGCCGAAGCTCCCCCGCTGCGCAAACCAAACTGGTTCTCCCGCCTCGCCAACCCGGGCGAGTTCCTGCGCTGGAGCCAGCCGATCGTCGCGCCCCTGGCGCTGGTCACCATCCTTCTCTTCGCCGTCGCGCTCTACTACGCGTTCCTCAACTCGCCGGCCGACTACCAGATGGGCGAGACGGTACGGCTGATGTACATCCACGTGCCTAACGCCTGGCTCGGGCAGCTGGTCTATGGGGTGATGTTCGTTGCCGCGCTGGGGACGCTGATCTGGCGGCACCCACTCGCCGACGTCGCTGCCAAGGTGGCGGCGCCGCTCGGAGCCGCGTTCACCGCCATGGCGCTGTTTTCCGGCGCGATGTGGGGCCGGCCGACCTGGGGCACGTTCTGGGAATGGGACGGGCGGATGACCTCGACGCTCGTGCTGCTGCTCATCTACCTCGGCATCATCGCGCTCTGGCGCGCGTTCGAGGACCCGCTGCGCGCCGGCCGGATCATCGCCGTGGTGACGCTGGTGGGCGGCATCAACATCCCCATCGTCAAGTTCTCAGTCGACTGGTGGAGCACGCTGCACCAGCCCGCCAGCGTGCTGACTCCGTCCGGTACGCACATGGCGACGCCGATCCTCGTGCCGCTGCTGCTGATGACCATCGCCTTCACGCTGCTCTTCCTGCTGCTCCACCTCGTTTCGATGCGAACCGAAGTGCTGAGGCGCCGCGCGGACTCGCTGAGCCGGCAGCAGGCGCTCAAGGCGGTGGCGCGATGATCGACCTCGGGCCGCACGCGGTGTTCATCATCGCCGGCTATGCCGGGGTGACGCTGGGCACGATCGCGCTGATCGGCTGGACCTGGGCGCAGTCGCGCGCCGTGGCGGCGCGGCTGAAAGCGCTCGAAGCGCAGGGGGTTCGCCGCCGTTCGGCCGGGCCGCTCAGTTGATGCGGATCGTCCTCGTGGTGCTGCCGCTGGCAGCGCTCGTCGCGCTGGTTGCGCTCTTTGCGGTCAACATCAATCGCGACCCCAGCCTCATCCCCTCGGTGCTGATCGACAAGCCGGCGCCGGCCTTTGCGCTCGCCGCCGTGCCCGGGCTCGAGGTGCCCGGGTTCGATACCGCCGCGCTCAAGGGCGAGGTGACCGTGGTCAACGTCTTTGCCAGCTGGTGCATCCCCTGCCGCGACGAGCACCCGCTGCTCGAAGCGCTCAAGGCCGAGACCGGGGTGCGGATGTATGGGATCAACCAGAAGGACGCGCCCGAGAATGCCCGTGCGTTCCTCAACGAGCTGGGCAATCCCTATGACGCGGTGGGCGCTGACGCCAATGGCCGCGTCTCGATCGACTGGGGCGTCTATGGCGTGCCCGAAACCTTCGTCGTCGATGCGGCGGGGGTGATCGCGTTCAAGCACATCGGCCCGCTGTCGGCGCAGGCGCTGGAAAAAGAGCTGATCCCGGCTATCAAGCGTGCCTCGACACCCAGGGCTGCCGCGCTGTAGCGATCCCGGGAACGCAGGGCGGGGTTACCCGTTTTCTTCCCATGAGATGCGCGACCACCCGTCGCGCCAGTCAAGGAGGAGAATTGCCATGCAGAACGTCCTTGAGCACGTGCGCGAAGGCATGAAGGTGATCGACAGCCGGCAGCACGAGATCGGCACGGTCGAATACGTCCGGCTGGTCGACGAGGACCCGCAGACCGGCGAGCCGCTGGCCGCGGGGCTCAGCGATCTCGAGCCCGACCGGCACAGCCTGATCGACGACATCGCCGATGCCTTCCGCGACGACGACGTGCCCGACGCGATCCGCAGCCGCCTGCTGCACGACGGTTTCGTGCGGATGGATGCGGACGGGCTGTTCAACGCCGACCGCTACGTGCTGCCCGACCAGATCGCCGGGGTTTCCGGCGACAGCGTGATCCTGCGCGTGAGCAAGGACGAGCTGGTCAAGCGGCACTGACCTTGATTGCCGCCCGCCGCGGCGGCATATCACCGGCCATGAGCAATCTGGCTTTCACTGAACTCCGGATCTTGCCCGGGCGCCGCGAGGGCGCACCGGCGGAACCGGAGTTCAGACATGCACTTCAAGCGTAAGGGTCCAAAGTCCACCCGCGCCGGCTGCCTTATGTGCAAGCCCAACAAGCGCCAGGGCGTCACCCGCCGCAATCGCAACATGAAATGGGGCAGCTTCGTCCGGAGCTTTTCGCAACGCGAAGCGCTGCGGGATGCGGGACTGCGCGTGAACGGCAAGGACAGCCGTTACCGGCGCTGACCGGCTAGGGCAGCGGGTCGGGGTGCGAGAGCGGGGGGACGTGCGTGTGTTGGTCGGGCG
>JAEZBF010000200.1 GCA_023427545.1 Pseudomonadota bacterium | reverse complement strand
ATCCCAAGGACCGCGACATCGCAATGGTGTTCCAGAGCTATGCGCTCTACCCGCACATGACGGTCTACGACAACATCGCCTTCCCGCTGCAGATCGCCAAGATGAACAAGGGCGAGATCGACAAGCGGGTGCAGGAGGCGGCGCGCATCCTCGAACTCGAGGCGCTGCTGAAGCGCCGGCCGGGACAGCTTTCGGGCGGCCAGCGGCAGCGCGTTGCGATGGGCCGCGCAATTGTGCGCCATCCGGCGGTGTTCCTGATGGACGAGCCGCTCTCCAACCTCGACGCCAAGCTGAGGGTGCAGATGCGCGCCGAGATCGCGCAGCTGCAGCACCGGCTGGGCATCACAACGATCTACGTCACGCACGACCAGGTCGAGGCGATGACGATGGGGCACCGGGTGGCGCTGCTGAAGGACGGCGTGCTGCAGCAGGTGGATACGCCGGCTACCATCTACGACCGCCCCAAGAACATGTTCGTTGCGGCGTTCATCGGCTCGCCAACCATGAACCTGTTCCACGCCGAGCTCGGCCCTGTGACGGCAGAGGGGGCAAGCGTGCAATTGGGCAGCGCGCGGCTAATGATCCCGGCGTCGGTGCTGGCGCAGCGGCCGGGCCTGGCGCGCTATGCCAACAGGCGGATCGTTCTCGGGGTGCGGCCAGAGGACCTCTCGGACGCGGCCATGAGCCCCGGAGCTCCCGCGGAGAGCCGGCTACGGGCGAATGCGGAGCTGATCGAAGCGCTGGGCTCCGATCTTCTCGTCCACTTCTCGGTCGATGCGCCGGCCGCGCATGTGCAGAGCTCGGACTCGCTGCAGGAAATCAAAGCCGGCAGCACAAAGGGCAGCCGTACGGTGGCGCGGTTCACGCCCAAGAGCCGCGTCAAGCTCGGCGAGGCGATCGAAGTGGTCGCCGATCTCGAGCGGCTGCAGTTCTTCGATCCGGAGACGGGCGAGGCGATCTGGGCCTAAGGCCGAGCGTTCACCGCCTGACCAATCGGTAATGTGCTAGCGGCGGGTTCTGCGCTAATTACGCGCCATGAACCTCCGCGACCTTCGCTACTTCGTCGCCGTGGCCGAAAGCGGATCGATCCTGTCGGCCTCGGAAAAACTGCACGTGGCTCAGCCGTCATTGAGCGTGCGGATCAAGACGCTCGAGACTGACCTGGGGGTCTCGCTGTTCGACCGGCGCCCGCGCGGCGTGCTGCTCACCGCCGAGGGGGAGGAGCTGCTCGCCCATGCGCGCCACATCCTTCAGGCAGCCGAGGCGGCGCAGGAGGCGCTACGGCACCACGCCCAGAGCCCGGTGGGAACGGTGCACTTCGGAGTGCCGACTTCGCTTGCGTCGGTGCTGTGCGTCCCGCTGATCGAGGCGGTGCAGGCCGAGCTGCCGAACGTTCGGCTGCGGATCGTCGAGACCATGTCGGGGACCATCGTCGAGTGGCTGCGGAGCGGTCAGCTGGACCTGGGACTGACCTTCACCGAGAGTGCGATCCCCGGGGTGCACAGCGAGGCGCTCCTTACGGAGGGATTGCATCTTGCCGCGGCATCGGAAGCCGAGCTGGCGCCGCTGCTCGATGCCAAGGGTGACGTGCCGCTCGATGCGCTGGCGCGCGTCCCGCTGATCCTGCCCACGGACCGGCACGGCCTGCGGCAGCTGATCGACCAGCATCTCCGCCGCTCGGGTCTATCGACGAACGTGGTGATCGAGATCGACGCGTTCCTGCAGATCCAGAAGCTGGTGCAGCGGCAGCGGGGGATGACGATCCTGTCGCTTGCCGCGCTTTACGAATCTGATCTCGATCCGCCGCTTGCAACGGCACGAATCGTGTCCCCGCAGATCGAACGGACCGTCTATCTCGCGCGTGGCGACATGCGGGCGCTGACCAAGGCGGCGCGGGAGGTCGGGCGGCTTGCAAGCGGGCTGCTGCGCGAGGAAGCGGGGCGCAAGTGGTGGCGCGCCCGGCCTGCCGGTTGAGGCTATAGGGCGCCGCTATAGCGCCCCTGCGCAAACGCTAGTTGAGGGGGCCGGAGGCGCGTGCCACCTAAACCGGCAAAGCCGCAAGTGTGAGGAGACAAGAGTGGCCGTCAGCCAGAATACGCTCGCGATCCTGCGCAAGGTACGTACCTCGGACGTGACCGACGCGCTCGACTCGCTGGGTTTCATGAACACCTACGAGATGGACCCGCGCCTTCGTCCGCTGTTCCCCGGCATCTTCTTTGCCGGGATCGCGACGACCGCCGAGTTCAACATCATCAACCGCAACATCCCGCGGCTGAGCTACGAAGAGTTCGACGACCGCCAGTACAAGCGCAACCCGGACGGCAGCACGCACCCCGACGCGCTCTGGCCCGCTGGTCACAGCTTCGGCGCCCCTGACGAGGTGCACGTGATCGACACCAAGCAGAGCCGCTGCGGCCTGCTCGGCTCCAACAACGTGCTCGACGCCAAGATCAAGGGCTCGGTCGGCTTCATCATCGATGGCGCCTGCCGCGACAGCGGCGAGTGCATCGGCCAGAAGTCGCCGGTGTTCTGCTCGGTCCGGTCAATGCGCCACATGGCGGGCCGGCTGGAACTGGCCGCCGTCAACAAGCCGATCACCTGCGGCGGCGTCTATGTCCGGCCCGGCGACGGCATCATTGCCGATGACGACGGCATCGTCGTTATTCCGCAAGAGGAGGCCGAAGAGGTCGCCAAGCGCGCCTGGCTGGTGCAGGACAAGGATCGCCGCATGCGCCGCGCCTTCTACGAGAAGCTCGGCATGCCTTACGATAAAACCGTCGAGCTCGAGGAGCGTCCCTGGTAACGGGCTCCAAACATCCAATTTCCCAAGGGCGATCGCTGAGAGGCGGTTGCCCTTTTTCGTTCGGAGTTGAGCGGCCGATCGCTAAGGAGCCGGCACTAACCGGAAACAAACCGCCCTTCGATCATTCTATTCCTTTGGGAGCGGAAGCCTGCGAGGATAGAGGATGCGGATTGCGGCTATATTCGCTCTCCTGATTGCGCTCTCAGCGGCGAGTGCCATCTACATGGTTGGTGCGCCGCGCCCGACCGCGCCGCAGCTGGTGGCGGATGCTGGGTAGCCAGCCCCCGTCGAGATCGTGAGCTTACCTCCCACCAATCCAAGGAAGAAAAGCATGAACAGAAACTGGATTATCGGCATCGTCGTCGTGGTGATCATCATCCTCATCATCATCTTTTCGATGAACCGCGGCGGGACGCCGACCCCAGCGGGGACCGCAACCACTCCGGCAACGACGACGACCACCACCACCACTCCGGCGGCTGGAGCGGCGGCAACCACCACCACCGCACCGGCGGCAGCAACGCCCGCCACTCCGGCGGCCGCCACGACCACGACCTCGACCATGGCGCCGGCGTCGCCTGCCACGGCGACCTCGACGGCTGCTCCGATGGAGCCGCCCGCAGCTGCCTCGACGACGGCCGCGCAGTAATCAGGCGAGCGCGCCAGGAAGAAAAAGGGGGCGGTCCATCGGGCCGCCCCTTCTTCGACGTGCCCTAAGCCACGAGCTCGAGCATCAAACCCCAGTCGCGACCGTCCGGTCGCTCGGGCAGCGTCAGCACCGAGCTCGGCGCGACAGTGATGGGCTCGCCCGGCTCCAGCCAGACGCCCTCCCGCGGTTCGAAGAAGGTCGGAATGTACTGCCGTCCGGTAACGGCGCCCCGCAGCGTCGCCGGCAGCGGCGCTTCGTTCTCGAAATAGATCAGGAACAGTGACTTGTCCGGCGTACGGGCGCAGTAGCTCCAGCCGTAGTAGGAGAAATCCGGGCCACCCGCCTTGTTTGGCATGATCAGCTCGGCCTTGGGCTCGAACTCGCGATAGCGCGTGCCGCGGACCGTTGCGAACGTCTTGAGGTGCTGGACCTCGGCGCCGGATTTCCACTTGAACGAGTCCCACATGGGATAGAGCGCCTCGGGCTCGACCTCGGCGTTCCAAATGCCCTCGGCGCCGTAGATGAAGCCGGCGAGGCCGCCGCTGAGGAAGGAGCCGTAGAGGCCGGAGCGGACGTAGAAGCGATCGGCATCGCTGTCGGGTGGAACGCGCAGGGGGTACGGATCGCCGAGCTGGTGCAGGCCGGCGTAGTAGGGCTCGCCGTTGATCGCGGGCTTGCGCTCGGTTTCGTGGATCTCGGTCAGGTACCAGTATGTGTAGTGCTCGCGGACGTTGCCGCTCTGGTGCAGATCGACCCAGCTGTTCTCGCCGAAGTTGACGAGGGTCGACGGATTGGGGTTTGCCGAGAGCAGCGTGCCGAATGGCGGCTTGCCGAAGCGCTCGATCATGCGATCGATAGGCACGCTGTATTCGAGCGCCGGAATTGTTTGGGCGTAATAGTCGTAGTGGATGGGCGAGAGGATGGTGATGTTCGCCTGATAACGCGCGAACACGTACTGCACGAAGCGGCCATAGCTCTCGGTGAAATCGTGGAATTTCTGCCACGCCTGGCCGGCATCGCGGCGGCTGACCTCGATGAAGGGCACGATCCCGAGGCTGTTGAGGTAGTCAATCTTCTTGTCGAGGACGCGGAAGTAGGCCGGGTTGATCCGGTCCATATCCGGGAAGACGTCCTCGAAGCCCGGCACCTTTCCGGGGAACTCGAAAGGCCGTCCCGCCTCGTTGTGCATGTCCTTGGCGGAGTTGGTACCGGGCTGCTTCCAGGCGGCGCGGACCCAGGTGCCGTCCTCCATCTGGATGAGCGGTGGCTTGCCGTCATTGGCCCAGGCGGGCTGAGCGGCAATGAGGCCGACGCAATTGTAGCCCTGTGCCTTGCGCCAGTGAGCGTAGTCGTTGAGCGTGGCGCCGGGGCCGGGCTCCTTCGGGTTGTCGTCCTGGGCCAGCGGGAAGCGGTAGGAGGGCACGCTCCACCAGGTATCGCCGATGAGGAAGAACGGCGTGCCGTCAGCGTATTCCAACCCGCGTCCGTCTGAGGTTGCGCGGATCATGCCGCGGCGGAGCTCATTCTCACCCAACTCGGCGTCCGACCACGACGTTGCCTCGAACGAGCCGCTCTTGTCCGACAGCCCCGGGTCGGCAGGCGCGCTCCCCGAGGTCCAGCGCCACGTGCCGGGCGCGGTCGCGAGCACGCGGACGACGAAGTCCTGTCCGCCGTTCCAGAAGCCATAGACGCGCTTGGAAAAGCCGGGGCCCTCCAGGTCAACCCAGACGATGACCTCGGTGTAGGGGTTGGCGTAGGTGCTCTCCGCGGTGAGGGCGATGTCGTGCTTTTCCCAGACGTGCATGGCGGTTCCTTGTTCTTGCGGGTGTGGGGGCGTGCCCCGTCCTCGGGGGGAGGCGGCGGCCGGCCAC
>JAEZBF010000070.1 GCA_023427545.1 Pseudomonadota bacterium | reverse complement strand
CGTTCATCGCACCAAATCGCTATATGGCCGCAATCGTCTCCGGCACCTGCCTTGTTTCCGCCGCTCATCGAATGGGCTAAGCCGAACCAGAAACAGGGGAAAGAGAGATGGCTGGCGGCAAGGTAGTGGTGATCACCGGGGCGACGTCGGGAATCGGCAGGGCAGCGGCGATCGGAATGGCAGCGGCGGGATTCCAGGTCGCCATCTGCGGCCGGCGGACGGATCGGCTGGAGGAGACCAGGACTCAGGCCGGGGCAGCGTTCGCCGCGACCTGCGATGTCACCGACCACGAGGATGTCGCGCGATTCTTTGCCGACGCCCGCGACGCACTCGGACGAATCGACGTCGTTTTCAACAATGCCGGGCAGACGGCGCCGCGAGCTGCGTTCGGCGACATCGAGATCGCCGACTGGCGCCGGATCGTGTCGGTGAACCTCGACGGCGCGTTCTATGTTGCCCGCGAAGCGTTCCGGCACATGCGCGCGCAGGACCCGCAGGGCGGCCGGATCATCAACAACGGCTCGATCTCGGCGTACGTGCCGCGGCCCCAGGCGGGTCCCTACAATGCGACCAAGCACGCGATCACCGGGCTGACCAAGTCGATCGCGCTCGACGGGCGCCCGTTCAACATCGCCTGCGGGCAGATCGACATCGGCAACACGGCGACCGACATGACTGCCCGCATGTCCACCGGCTCGCTCCAGGCGGACCTCAGCACAAAGCCGGAGCCGACCTTCGACGTGCGTCACGTCGTCGATGCGCTCATCTACATGGCGAACCTGCCGCCCGAAGCGAACGTGCAGTTCATGACCGTGATGGCCACGGCCATGCCTTACATCGGCCGGGGCTGACGGCTGCTCGGCTCAGGTCGTCCAGCCGCCGTCGATGACGTGGATCTGGCCGGTCGTGTAGGTCGCGCCGGCGAGGTAGACCGCGAGGTCGGCGATCTCCTCGGGCTTACCCAGCCTGCCGATCGGTTGGCGGGCAATGAACGCGGCGCGCGCCGCCTCGAAATCGCCTGTTGCCCGCATGCGGTCCTGCAGCGAGGGCGATTCGCCCGTGCCGGGGCAGATCGCGTTGCAGCGGATGCCGCGGGCGACGTAGTCCTTGGCCACAGACTTCGTGAGGCCGATCACCGCGGCTTTAGTCGCCGCGTAGACGAAGCGGCTCGGCGGCGCCGTCACCGACGAAGCGACCGAGCTCATGTTGACGATTGCGCCGTCGCCGCGCTCGAGCATGCCCGGCAGCACAGCCTTGATCATGCGCATCTGCGCCTTGACGTTGAGGTTGAAGGCGAAGTCGAGGTCCGCTTCCGTCGCCTCGAGCACGGTGCCGTTGTGGACGACGCCGGCGCAGTTGAAGAGGATGTCGACGCGGCCGATCTCCTCCATCACCTTGGTCACCATCTCGCCGTCGAGCACGTTGAGCGGCCGGGTCTCGATGTTGTCGAGCCCCTTCAGCTCGCCGAGCTTTTCGACGTTGATGTCGGTGGCGATGACGCGGCACCCTGCCGCGGCAAAGGCCTTCACGGACGCAAGGCCGATGCCCTGCGCACCTGCCGTAACCAGCGCGATCTTGCCCGAAATGTCCGCCATAGCTGCTCCCCATACTTTCCTTGACTGCGACGCTATCAACCCGCCTGAAAGCTGCAAGCAGGCCGGGTGCTCCCTGCCCTGCCCGCTTCCCGGCGGCGCTATGCCGTTTTGGTTTTGCCCTTGGCACGCGGCAGCCGGGCGGGCGCCTTGGGCATCGGGGCGTCGAAGAAGCCGGCGTCCTCCTCCTTGAGGTACTTCATCGCCCCTTCCGCATCGATGTCGAGGCCGAGGCCCGGCGCCGGCAGCAGGTCGACCATGCTGTCGTTGACGATGCGCCCTTCGGGCAGGCCAATGACGATATCCTCCCACCACGGGTCGGAGGCACTGGGATACTCGAACGCGATGTAATTCGCGGGGAGCGTCGCGCAGACGTTGATCAGCGCGCCGAGGCCGAGGAGCCCGTTCGCGGTGCCGTGCGGCGCCATCAGGATGTGGTGCACGTAGGCGTATTCGGCGACCCACTTGAGCTCGGCGATGCCGCCGATGTCAGCCGGATCCGGGCCGATCACCCGCACCGCCTGCGTCTCGATCAGCTCCTTGAAGTTGTGGCGGAGGTAGATCTGCTCGCCGGTGTGAATCGGCACCGAGGTCGAGAGGGTCAGCTCGCGGTAGGCCTGCGGGTTGACCCACGGCACGTAGTCGCCGGTCAGCATGTCCTCGAGCCACATGATGTTGTGCTTCTCGACCGCGCGGGCGAACCTGATCGCATCGGGGAGCATCCATCCGGGGCCGCAGTCGAGGGCGAGGCTGACCTTGTCGCCGAGCACTTCCTTCATCGCCGCAACGCAGTCGAGCATGTGGGCGAAGCCGCGGTCGCTGATCACGCCCTGGTCCATTGCGCCGTGGTAGCCGGCCTTGGGAAGTGCGACGCCATAATGGAAGCCGTCGAAATCGCGCTTCATCTCGGAATGGAAGCCGATGGGCATCTTGACCATGAAGAAATTTTCCGGCCGTTCCATCATCCATTTGACGTTGGCCGCATAGGTCTCGGGCGTCGTGCCTTCCGGCCTCTGGCGCAGCGAGCCGTTGTAGACGCGGACCTTGTCGCGCACCTTGCCACCGAGCAGCTTATAGGCCGGCACGCCGGCGGCCTTGCCGGCGATGTCCCAGAGCGCATGCTCGATGGCGCTGACCGCCGCGCCGTAGGGCTTGAACGACCCGCGCTGGCGGATCTTCAGCATGACGCGCTCGACGTCGGTGGGGTCCTCGCCGATCAGGGCGTCGCGGAAGTGCAGCACCCAGGGCTTGAGGTAGGTCTTGGTGTGCTCGACTTCGCCCAGTCCGTAGAGTCCCTCGTCGGTATTGATGCGCACGATGGGATGGCGCCCGATGACGGCGCACTTCAGGTCGACGATCTTCATTGGGGTCCCTTATGCCCGTCTCTTGTCGCGGACGGGTGATCCTCACGATGGTCCGTCATCTAGGACGGGGCGACTCGCAGCGTCAACGCGACCTTCTGCCGGAGGCGGCCGTGATTCTCGCGTGAGGAACTTCCCCGTTCCGCCCTCAGGTGCTACGCCTTGCTCTGCACCTGGGGAGGGCAATCCAGACTGCATCCCTGCCGGCCCGCGGCTGCCGCGGCCGCGGCGTCCTGCCCGCGGTTGGAGTGCCGTTCGTCATGGAGTTAGCGGGCAAGGTCGCCCTCGTCACCGGAGCCGGCTCGGGGATCGGCGAAGCCTCGGCCAAGCTGCTCGCCGCCAACGGCGCGCACGTCGCGGCACTCGATCTCATTCCGGCCAACCTCAACCGCGTCAGCGACGAGATCGCTGCGGCGGGTGGCAAGGTCACGCCGCTGCTCGCCGACGTGGCTGAAGAAACGCAGATGCGCTCGGCGGTGGCTGAAGTCTTCGCCGCCACCGGGCGGATCGACATCGTGGTCGCCTGCGCCGGGATCAACGGCATGTGGGCACCGATCGACGAACTGCTGCCCGATGAGTGGGATCGCACGATGGCGGTCAACCTGCGGGGCACGTATCTCAGCCTGCACTTCACCGTGCCGCATCTGAAGGCGGCGGGTGGCGGCGCGATCGTCATCATCTCGTCGATGAACGGCAACCGCGTCTTCAGCACGCCGGGAGCGTCGGCCTACAGCGCCACCAAGGCCGCCCAGGTGGCAATCAGCAATCACCTTGCGCTCGAGCTGGGGCGCGACCGTATTCGCGTCAACGCCATCTGCCCCGGCGCCACGCGCACCAACATCAGCCTCAACACGCAGCGCCGCAACAACGAGTCGGTGCGCCACCCGGTGATCTGGCCGGAGGGCGACGTGCCGATCACCGGCGGCAAGCCGGCGGCGGCCGAGGACATCGCGGAAGCGGTGCTGTTCCTCGTTTCCGACCGGGCCCGCCACGTGACGGGCGACGTCCTTTACATCGACGGCGGCCAGTCGCTGCTGCGCTGATCCTACCCAAAAGCCATCTGCAACACGGAGTTCTTGACCATGGCCAGCATACCCACGATCCAGAAGGTGACCCGCCCGCCCAAGGAGATGATCGAGGCGCTCAAGGGGATCGGGGCGGCGACTGTCGCCGGCTCGCTCGGCCACATGGGCTTTCGCAACCCGCACATGGTCGGGCCGGTCGCGCAGACGAAGGGCAAGTCGATCGTCGGGCCGGCGGTGACGCTGCAGTTCCTGCCGCAGCGTCCGGACCTCTTTTCCGAGGGCGAGTACGCCGATCCCGAGACGCAGCTCCACCGCCACGTGCTCTACCAGGTCGAGGAAGGCGACGTGGTGGTCGTCGACGCGCGCGGCGACATGAGCTCGGGTGTCTTCGGCGACATGATGTCGACCTACTTCAAGGGTCGCGGCGGCGCCGGCATCGTCATCGACGGCTGCATGCGCGACCGTCCCAACGTCGAAAAGCTCGACCTCTGCCTGTGGCTCAAAGGCTGGACGCCCAACTACCACGTGCAGACCAGCATCTACCCGAACGCCGTGAACGTCCCGATCGCCTGCGGCGGCGTGACCGTCCTCCCCGGAGACATCATCATTGCCGACGATGACGGCGTCGTCGTGCTGCCCGTCGCGATGGCCGAGAAGGTCATCGAGGACTCGCGCAAGCACGCCGAGTGGGAAGTGTTCTCGCGCGAGAAGCTGATGCAGGGCGCCCCGCTCCAGCGCTACTATCCGCTGCACCCGGATGCCGAGGGCGAGTACCAGGAGTGGCGCAAGACCCACCCCGTGAAGTGACCCGCCCCTGTGGGTCGGCGGCCTGGGATCAGGCCGCCACCTGCGGCTCCGGCGTCGGCTCGACGACCGCCCGCACGATGCCATAGCGCCAGCGGTGATCGGTGGTCTTGACCCGGCTCTGGTAGAACAGCGTCAGCTCGTTGCCGTTGATCATCACGGTCGAATGGCCGTTCTCGCCCGGCTCCTGCGGATCGAGCACGGGGCCGATGCTGCGGTAAGGCCCTTCGACCTTGTCGGCTACCGCAAAGAATACGCGCTGGCGGGTGCCGCGCGGCCCCGAGGGCAGGAAGCAGGTCGCATTGAGCATGACCCGGCCGTCCGCCAGCTCCACCAGCTGCGGTCCCTCGATGCCCCACTCGTAATCCGGATGATGACGCGGATTGTGATGAGGCAGCTCGTCGTGATCGAGAATCTTGCCCAGGCGATCCCAGGGGCCGAACCACGTGCCCGAGCTGCTGCGGGCAAGGAAGACGTCCGGCTGCGGCACGCGGTCGAAGCGCGGCATCGCGGAATAGACGAGATACTTCTGGCCGCCGACGATCGCCGGATGGGGATCGTAGACGCCGTGCTCGACAGTATCGGGTATCGAGAAGATCGACGTACCCACCACGGTCCAGTCGAAGCCATCGGTCGAGACGAGGTGCTCGCACCGCCCCCCTTCCCGCATGAACTCGGTCTGGATGAACATGTGGAACAGGCCGCCATCGAAGATGACGCCGGGTGCCGCGACGCCTGAGCCGGCGATCGGCAGCGTTAT
>JAEZBF010000050.1 GCA_023427545.1 Pseudomonadota bacterium | reverse complement strand
GAAGATGTCCTCGCTCGCCGCGCTCACTGCGGCGGTCACGACGCCGATCTTCTCCTACGTGGTCGGCCTCTACTACCCGATCGACGGCATCCGCCTCGCGGCACTGACTGCCGTGCTCGCGCTGATCCTCATCTACACCCATCGCACCAACATCGGCCGGCTGCTGGCCGGCACCGAGCCTCGGATCGGTAGCGAACGGCCCAAGCCCGGTTGATGGCGACAGTTATCGAGGCATCAGAGAGGATCGCCTGGCTCAGGCTGATCCGGACGGAGAACGTCGGTCCCGTCACTTTCCGGCAGCTGGTGAGCCGTACCGGTTCGGCTGTGGCCGCGATCGCGGCATTGCCGGACCTGGCCCGACGCGCTGGACGTCCGGTCCGTATCCCTTCGCAGGGCGAAGCCGAAGACGAGACGGCCGCGCTTGAGCGGCTCGGCGGCCGGTTCATTGCGAGCAGCGAACCCGATTACCCTCCGCTCCTCCGGCACATCGGCGGTGCGCCACCCGTGATCGCAGTACGCGGCGGAGACAACCTCGACCTGCAGCGCACTGTCGGCATCGTCGGCGCGCGGAACGCCTCGGCGGCCGGGCAGAAGATGACCCGCATGCTCGCGCAGGATCTCGGCGATGCGCGCTACGTTGTCGTATCTGGTCTGGCGCGCGGCATTGACGCGGCGGCGCATCGAGCAACGCTGCGCACCGGAACAGTTGCGGTGCTGGCCGGAGGCATGGACCGCATCTATCCCGACGAGAACAAGCCGTTGGCAGAAGAGATCGTTGCGAACGGCGGCATGTTGCTAGCCGAAATGCCCCTCGGTTGGGAGCCTCGCGCCCGCGACTTCCCGCGCCGCAATCGACTGGTTTCCGGGCTTTCGCTGGGAGTGCTCGTCGTCGAGGCCGCCAAGCGATCTGGCTCGCTGATCACCGCCCGCCTTGCACTGGAGCAGAACCGCGAAGTCTTCGCGGTACCCGGATCGCCGCTCGATCCACGCGCCGAGGGCGCCAATTCTCTCATCCAGCAGGGAGCGCGGCTGGTCACCTCGGCGGCGGACATCATCGAGTCGCTGGGAACAGCCGATCCGGCGCGCGGCGCGCTGCTCGAACCGGATTGGGAGCCGGACGTCGTCGAGCCGGTAACCGCGCCACCTTCGGACGATCTTCGCGCGCAGCTGCTCGAGGCCTTGAGCTTTGCGCCGGTCGCGGTCGATGCGGTGGTCGCCCAGACCGGCATTTCCGCAGGCACGGTCCAGGTGCTGCTGCTCGAGCTCGACCTCGCCGGCCGGATCGAGTGGAGCGGTGGTCAACTGGTCGCGCTGCGCCCCTAGCCGGCCTTGGTTGATGCCGGCGGGGGACGTGTCATTGACACCCCCGCACTGCTTCACCATGTTGCGCGTCCTCTAACCACCCTCCTCCGAAAGCGGCGTTGCATGAAGCTGGTCATCGTTGAAAGTCCGGCCAAGGCCAAGACAATCAACAAGTATTTGGGCAAGGACTATGAGGTCCTGGCGAGCTTCGGTCACGTCCGCGATCTGCCGGCCAAGGATGGCTCGGTCCGGCCTGAGGAAGACTTCGCCATGTCGTGGGAGGTCGATTCGGCGGCCAAGAAGCGCCTCGCTGACATCGGAAATGCCCTAAAGGGGGCGGACGAACTGATCCTCGCCACCGACCCCGATCGCGAGGGCGAGGCGATCTCCTGGCACGTGCTCGACGTGCTCAAGCAGAAGAAGCTGCTCAAGACCCAGCCGGTCCGCCGCGTGGTGTTCAACGCCATCACCAAGGATGCGGTGACGCAGGCCATGAAGCAGCCGCGCGACATCGACGAGCCGCTGGTCAACGCCTATCTGGCGCGCCGCGCGCTCGACTATCTCGTCGGGTTCACGCTCTCGCCAGTGCTCTGGCGCAAGCTGCCGGGGTCGCGCTCGGCCGGCCGCGTGCAGTCGGTCGCGCTGCGGCTGGTCTGCGACCGCGAAGCCGAGATCGAGAAGTTCAAGCCTGAGGAATACTGGTCGGTGCTCGCCCGCCTCAACGAGAAGGGCAAGAGCTTCGAAGCACGTCTCTATTCCGCCGACGGCAAGGTGGTCGACAAGCTTGCGGTCAAGAACGGCGTTGACGCCGAAGCGCTGCAGCGGGCAATCGAGGCCGGCCGGCTGCGCGTGCAGAGCCTTGAGAAGAAGCCCACCAAACGCAACCCCTATGCGCCCTTCACCACATCGAGCCTGCAGCAGGACGCATCGTCGCGTCTGGGCTTCTCGCCGCAGCGCACGATGCAGATTGCCCAGCGCCTCTACGAGGACGGCCTGATCACCTACATGCGAACCGACGGCGTGCAGATGGCGCCCGAAGCTATCTCCGCAACCCGCGCCGCGATCGAGAAGGAGTTCGGCTCCGCCTACCTGCCGAGCACGCCGCGAATCTACCAGACCAAGGCCAAGAACGCGCAGGAAGCGCACGAGGCGATCCGGCCGACCGACCTCTTCCGCCGCCCGGCGTCTCTCAGCCTGGATGGCGAGCAGCAGAAGCTCTACACCCTAATCTGGCGCCGCACGATCGCAAGCCAGATGCGACCTGCCGAGATCGAGCGCACCACCGCCGACATCGCCGTCGACGGCACCTCGCGCGAAATCGTTCTCCGGGCAGTGGGTTCGGTCGTGACCTTCCCCGGCTTCCTCGCTGCCTACGGCGTTGAAGCGAAGTCCGACGGCGACGAGGACGACGAGGACAGCCGCGAGCTTCCCGCGCTCGCGGTCGGCGACAAGCCGCGCCTCGACGGCGTCGACATCGCGCAGCACTTCACCCAGCCGCCGCCGCGCTACACCGAAGCGAGCTTGATCCGGAAGATGGAGGAACTCGGCATCGGCCGTCCCTCCACCTACGCCGCGACCATGGCCGTGCTGCAGGAGCGCGACTACGTGCGGCTGGAGAAGCGCCAGCTCATCCCCGAAGACCGCGGCCGCATCGTCACCGCCTTCCTCGAGCGGTTCGTCGCGCGCATCGTCGAGTTCGGCTTCACCGCCGACCTCGAGGAAAAGCTCGACCGCATCTCGGCCGGCGAGCTCGCCTGGAAAGACGTGCTGCGCGAATTCTGGACCGATTTCACCGCGGCGCTCGAACAGACCAAGGATCTGCGCGTCTCCGAGGTGCTCGATGCCCTCAACGACCTGCTTGCCGATCACATCTTCCCGCCCAAGCCCGATGGCTCCGATCCGCGACGTTGCCCCACGTGCGGCACCGGCACGCTCAGCCTCAAGCTCGGCAAGTTCGGCGCATTCATTGGCTGCTCGAACTACCCCGAGTGCCGTCACACCATGCAGCTTTCCGACGCCGCGACCGGTGCGGAAGCAGCGGCTCCGGCGGATGGTATCCTCGGCACCGATCCCGATACCGGAATGACCGTGCTGCTGAAGTCGGGCCGCTTCGGTCCCTATGTTCAGCTGGGCGAAGGTGATACGCCCAAGCGGGCCAGCCTTCCCAAGGGCTGGGAGCCTGGGCTGCTGACATTGGAGCAGGCGCTCAAGCTGCTGGCCCTCCCCCGCGAAGTCGGCGCGCACCCGGAAAGCGGCGAGCCGATCACCGCAGGCATCGGCCGCTACGGCCCGTTTGTGCTGCATCAGGGCAAGTACGCCAACCTGCCGGATGTCGAAGAGGTCTTCACCGTCGGCCTCAACCGCGCCGTCGATCTGCTCGCGCAGAAAGCTGCGGGCGGCTTCCGCCGCGGCAGCGCCACCGCACAAGCCGCCATCAAGAGGTTCGAGCATGAGGCAGGCCCGATCTCGGTGCGCGCCGGGCGATACGGACCTTACGTCAACCAGGGCAAGGTCAACGCCACCCTGCCGAAGACGCTCAAGCCCGAGGACATCACGCTGGAGCAGGCGCTGGAACTGATCGCCGCCAAGGGTGGTTCAACGGGAAAGAAGACGGCGCGGGCCGCCGCAACCAAGAAGGCGCCGGCAAAGAAGACGGCTGCAAAGAAGGCCGCGCCAAAGAAGGCGGCAGCGAAGTCCAAAGAGGCGACTGCCTGACTAGTTGAATGCCGCGACCTCGTGGTTCGACAAGCTCACCAAGAGGTCTGCTGAGACTCCTGCGTTGCGGAGGACCTCATGG
>JAEZBF010000053.1 GCA_023427545.1 Pseudomonadota bacterium | reverse complement strand
TTTCAACCTGGTGGGGGGGCGGGGTGGGGGGCCCCCTAAACGAGGAGTCTAGACGCGCTCGGCGGTGGCGTTGCGGAACAGCACGAAGCCGTAGAGTGCGGCAATGCCGACCAGCACGTAGACGATCCGCGAGATCGCGGCGTCCTGACCGCCGAAGATCGCAGCGACCAGATCGAACTGGAACAGGCCGACCAGACCCCAGTTCAGGCCACCGACGATGAGCAGGATCAGGGCGATAATATTCAGGGCGCGCATGGATTGCCTCCGTTGTTGCGGGTGGGCAGCAACGTATCCATTTGAGATATAGTTTCAGATTTCTTGCGCTGATGAGTCTATAGCGCCGGCACGGTCGATGTGACCGAGGTCGCGATCGGGGTCGATACGGTCGCGCACCATCTGCTTGAGCGCCTTCACGTCCGGAAAGCCGCCGTCGCGCTTGCGCTCCCAGACCAGGTCCCCGTCGATGCGGATCTCGAAGACGCCGCCGGTGCCGGGGATCAGGGTGACCGCGCCGATCTCGAGCGAGAATGTCGAAAGCACCTCCTGCGCCATCCAGGCGGCGCGGAGCAGCCAGTTGCATTGCGTGCAATAGGCGATGGACAGCGTCGGTTTGCCGGTGTCGGGCATGGCTCTCCCCCTGCACCCGATACTAGCAGAGTGACGGCAACGAAAAAGCCGCCCGGCAGGACCGGGCGGCTTCGTTCCGTAGCCGGTGGGGCGATTAGTCGACCCAGACGATGCGGTGGCTGTGACGGTCCACGAGCACCGGACGGCCACCGACATAGGCATAGCGGTAGCTCGGATCATCGGGGATGTCGCCGAACTGGAAATCACCGGAGAGCTCGACGCCCGGCGCCAGATCGCCCGAGAACTTGATGTCGGCCGAGGGGTGCGCCTTCACATAGGCGACAGTCCGCTCCGGAATGATGTAGCCGGGCGAGTGAACGACCTCGTGGGTCTTCATGTCGACGATATAGACGCGGTTGTTGGCATAGACGTAGCCATACTTGTCGTCGCCTTCGACAGGGTAGACCTTGACGTCGGCCCCGAGCTTGTAGCCGATCTCGATGTCGTCATTGAGGTAGATCGGATCGACCGGGTTGCGGGCCGAATACTCGACGGTGGAGGCGGAGACGCCGGCCTGCGAGCCGATCACCGCGCCGGTAAAGCCGCCGATGACGGCGCCGATCGGGCCGCCCAGGAAGAAGCCGATGGTGCCGCCGGTCACGCCGCCGGCAGTGCCGCCGACCGCTGCACCCGCAGCCTGATTGTTGCTCTGGGCGATCGCCGGCGACATGGCGCCGAACGCGAGTACGGCAACGCTGGCCATAAGAAGCTTACGCATGGTTATTCCTTCCTTCTTCTCGTTGGTTAGTCGCCCCTATGGCCGCAGAAACGGGCAAGCCGGAACATGGTTCCGGGCGGAAGGACGAGGGTTTTGCGGCAAATGCACGAGGTATCGGGCGGTTGCACCTATGCCCGCTTGCGCACCTGATGCGGCGGTGACACGAAGGCATCCCCGCCGCTTTCGAGATGGCCCATGCCCAGCCTTGGACTGACCCCGGCGACCGGCCGGATCGCGCTGGTGGACGTGCTGCGGGGCGCCGCGATCGTCTGCATGATCGCCTATCATCTCGCCTGGGACCTCAGCTACCTCGGCTTCTGGGCGCCAGACATTTCGAGCGAGCCGGGCTGGATCGGCTTCCAGCGCACGATCCTGGGGAGCTTCCTCTTCCTCGTCGGGCTGGGGCTGGCGCTGGGCCACGGCGAACGCATCCGCTGGCCGCGGTTCCTGCGGCGGCTGGGGTTCATCGCCGCCGCGGCGCTGGCGATGAGCATCGGCACCTACCTGCTGTTCGGCGATGCGTTCTCGTTCTTCGGCATCCTCCACGCGATCGTGCTGTTCAGCCTGCTGGGGCTGCTGTTCCTGCGCCTGCCGATCGTGCTGACGCTCGTGGCGGCGGCGGCGATCATCGTTGCGGGCATCGTCGTGCACTCGGCGGCGTTCAACGAGCGCTGGCTGGCGTGGATCGGGTTCTGGACGGTGCCGCCGAGAACCGCCGACCTCGTGGCCGTGTTCCCGTGGTTCGGCGTCACGCTGCTGGGGGTCGCGGCGGGCGGGCTGCTGCGGCGGCTGGGATGGCTCGAGCGGCTGGCGGGGCTCGACCAGCGGGCGCTGCCGTTCCGGGCGCTGGCGTTTGCGGGGCGCTGGAGCCTGCTGATCTACCTGCTGCACCAGCCGCTGCTGCTCGGCGTGCTCTACCCCCTCGCCAACTGGCTGCAGCCGGGCGCGGTCAGTCCCGCCGAGGCGTTCGTGCAGCAGTGCGAGCCGAGCTGCCTCGAGAGCGGCGGGGTGATCGGCTATTGCCAGGCCTATTGCGGCTGCGCGCTGGGGGAGATCGAGCGCAGCAACCTCTGGGACGCGGTGAACAGCACCGCACCGACGCCTGCGCAGAGCCGGCAGATCGACGGCGTGATCACCCTCTGCCGCGCCATGGCGGAGTAGAGGCGGCAATCTGCTGGCGTGGTTAATCGGGGTTAAGGCGTTGAGCCGGATTGAAGATTGGCGCTGCGGCGGTCCGCTACAGGGCTCCGGGCCGATCGTTAGCAATTGATTAAAATGCGCAGTTAAGTTGTTGTGTCCGCATCGCTCGTATGTGCGGAGTAGAGTGATGTTTCTCGCGCCTTCAGGCCCTCCCGTGAGGACCGCCTCGACTGTCCTGCAGATGCCATCGGCCCCGGGGCCGGAGATCGGGGCGCCGGCAAGCCCGCGCTTCTGGCCGGAGCTCGGGCAGCTCGACAGCGCCTACGACATATCGCATGCGACGCTCTGGACCTTCATGGATTTCGGCGAGCGGCGGCCGTCCTACAATCCGGCCCTGCTGGAGGACTTCCACCGCTGGCAGGCCAACATCTCCGGCTTGAAGGCGAGCGCGGGGGACAACCTCAAGTACATTGTCCTCGGCTCGCGCCATCCCAAGGTGTTCTGCCTGGGCGGCGACCTCGATTACTTCTCCGCGGCGATCGCCGCCGGCGACCGTGAGGCGCTGCTGCAGTACGGCCGCTCGTGCATCCGTATCCTTCACCGCAACTGGGAATCGCTGGGGAGCGGGCTGATCACCATCGGGCTGGCGCAGGGCGATGCACTGGGCGGGGGGTTCGAGTCGCTGCTCTCGTTCGACGTCCTCTGCGCCGAGCGCGGCGCCAAGTTCGGTTTCCCCGAGCAGCTCTTCGGGTTGTTCCCGGGAATGGGGGCGCTGACCTTCCTTGGGCGCAAGCTGGGGTTTGCCAAGGCCGAGCAGCTGATCCGCTCGGGCAAGTGCGTTTCGGCGGAGGAGATGTACGAGATGGGCGTCGTCAACATCCTCGCGGAGCCGGGCGAAGGGGTATCGGCCGTCGCCAAGTACATTGCCAAGACCGGCCGCCGGCACGCCGCGCAGCTGGCGTTTCACGCGGCGGCCAAGCGGGCGAACCCCATCCCGTTCGAGGAACTGGACGATATCGTTTCGCTCTGGGCCGATGCCTGCATAACGCTCGAGTCCCATGATCTTGCGATCATGCGGCGGCTGGTGGCGGCGCAGTCCAAGCTGCCGGCGAACGGAAACGAGGCGGCGGCGGCCTAGGCGCTCATCGGCATGCTGCCGGGACCGGCCGTGGCCCGGGCGCCCGGCACGAGCAGGGCGCGGACCACCTGTGCCGTTTCGGGCTTGCCGGTGAGGTAGCCCTGGATCTGGTCGCAGCCGCTCTCGACGAGGAAGTTGAGCTGCTCCTCGTTCTCGACGCACTCGGCAACGACGGTCATGCCGAGGATCTTGCCGATGTTGGCGACCGCGCGGATTACCGCGACGGCGCTGGGATCGCGGCCGAGGTCGCGAACGAAGGAACCGTCGATCTTGATCTTGCTGAACGGGAAGGTCCGGAGCTGGCTCAGCGAGGAATAGCCGGTGCCGAAATCGTCCAGCGACACCTTGATCCCGAGGCTCCGGAACTGCTCGAGCATCTCGACGGCGACCTCGCCGTCCTGCAGCAGCGCGGTCTCGGTGATCTCGAGCTCTAGCCGCGAGGGCGGCAGGTCGTAGCGCTTGAGGACGCCGAGCAGGAAGAGCGGGAAGTTGCGGTCCTGGAACTGCACCGCCGAGAAGTTGACCGCAACGGAGGCGTCGGTCGGCCAGGCGGCGGCCTCGCGGCAGGCGCTCTCCAGCACCCAGCGGCCGATCTCGAGGATCAGCCCGGTCTCCTCGGCGATCGGGATGAACTCGGCGGGCGAGATGAAGCCGCGCGTCGGGTGCCGCCAGCGGATCAGCGTCTCGAAGGCAGCGATCTCGCGCGCCGGCATGGCCACGATGGGCTGGAAGGCGAGGCTGAACTCGCCGCGCTCGAGCGCCGAGCGGATATCGAGTTCGAGGGAGCGGCGCTGCTGCGCCTGCAGGTCGAGGTTCTCTTCGAAATACTGGATGCAGTTGCGGCCCTGCGCCTTGGCCTTGTAGAGCGCCATGTCGGCGCGCTTGAGCAGGATGTCGACGCTGCGGCCGTGCTTGGGCGCCAGCGCCACGCCGAAGCTCGCCCCGATGTTGATGCGGTGGGTGTGGATGTCGAAGGTCTGGCAAAGCGCGGCCATCACCGCGTGAGCCAGGGCCCCTGCCCCTAAGCCGTCGGGGAGGAGGCGCTGGATGATGACGAATTCGTCGCCGCCCAGCCGGGCCACGACACCATCCTCGCCACAGGTGCTGGAGATGCGCTTGGCCACTTCGACCAGCAGCAGGTCGCCGGTGGGGTGGCCGAGGGTGTCGTTGACGGTCTTGAAGTGGTCGAGGTCGATGAGGTGGAGCGCCACCCCCTGGCCGTCCTCCATGACCTCGAGGGTCTTGCGGAAGACTTCCTTGAACGAGGCCCGGTTCATCAGGCCGGTGAGATCGTCGGCCCAGGCGAGCTGGCGGATGCGTTCGTTGGCGCGGGTCTGCTCGGTGACATCCTCGAAGACGATGACGACGTTGCCGTTTTCCATCTTCTGGCGTGACACGGCGATCACCTTGCCGGTTTCCAGCCGGACGAAGGACTGGCGGGCGGAGCGGGCGCGGAAGCTGACGCGGATCGCTTCGACCAGCGGGTCGTGGCGGTTGCCGCCGACGGCCTTGCGCAGGCGCTCGACCAGCGTGCCGATCGGGATGCCGGGCTCGAACACGCTGTCGGGGCAGCTCAGGATGGCGGCGAGCTTGTGGTTGGCGACGAGGAGCTTGCCCCACTCGTCGAACATGACGAGGCCGTGGCTCATGTTGTTGAGCGCGGCATCGAAGAGGTTAGCCTGCCGCTCGAAGGACCCCGCCAGCTCGGCATTCTTGCGCTTGGTCTCGAGCGCGGCGACGAGGGTCCTGCGGACCGAGAGGGTGATGTCGGTCATGCCGAGCATGAAGAGCCCGAGCGCGACGCCGACGACCTGGTAGAAGGGGTGCGGGGAGAGGACGAGGCCCAGGCACATCGGCAGGGCGGCGAGATAGAGCTGCGCCATCGCGATGTAGGGGCGGCCGGCATTGCGGCCGGTGATCGAGGCGGCATAGGCGGCCGCGAAGGTGCAGAGCATCATGTGCAGCGGGGCGTTGTCGACCCGGAGGATGCCGCAGAAGGCGAGGAGGCCGAGGGCTGCGGAGAACGCGGCGGCGGCGAGTGCGTAGGCCGCCTCCCAGAAGCGGCCGGCGCGCTGCTCGGGACTGCGCGAGACATAGCGCAGGCCGATGAAGATGCGGGCGACCGAAAGGACAACGATGAGATCGGCGAGCAGCCGCACCAGCAGGTCGTCGACCATGAGGGTGACGGTGGTGGCGATCCAGAGGCTGCAGATCGCGCCGGTGACCAGCGAGGAAACCGGGTGATAGAGGCTGTCGACGAGGTCGAGCCTGATGTCCTCGCTGAGGGCGCGCTCCGAGCGGATCGTTTCACGCAGGCGGCTGAGCATGCTGGTCCCCGGATTTGGGGACGGAGTTTAGCGAAGCGCTGGTTAAGGCCCGGTATGGACGTGCGCAAGCGCCCGGCGGGCCAGGAGCCCCCGAGGTTTGCCCGGGCCGTCACGTCCGCTCGCTTGTTGAATTGCGAGCATCGGCGGGGCTTTCGCCCTGCGGTTAGTCCGCGTGGTTATGGAGCTACTCGCCCCGCCGACGCGTGTGGGGTCTGCGTGAGGCCGGAACGCGAAGTTGCGGATTACTGCCCTCTGGGGGGCTCGCCGCCGGTCCGCGCCTGGGCCCGCCACGGGACGACTCCCGTGACCCCCATTCCCAGGACCCGGATGAGAGCTCAGCCGCGCTCGTGA